>JBBSUS010000344.1:0-3899 GCA_038234195.1 Hyphomicrobiales bacterium
ATCTCGGCGAGGCGAGCGTCACCCGCGCCAGCGTCCGTATCGCCGATGGCCCTGTCGGCCACGCGATGATTCTCGGTCGTGATCCGGAAAAGGCGCGCCATGCGGCCGGCTTCGACGCCCTCTGGCAGCTGCCGGAGGCGTGCGAAGCCGTGGAGACGCAGGTCGTCGGCGAGATCGAGCGAAGACGTCTCGAAGCGGATCAGGAAAAGTCCGAGGAAACGGCCGCGACACGAGTCGATTTCTTCACCATGGTGCGAGGGGAAGACTGAACATGACGCAAGCTCTGGCAGCACCAGGCTCGAATGCCATTCAAGGCGGCTTCGCCGATCCCGTGTTCGACGCGCAGGCCGTTTTTGTCTCGATCCTCGGTGCCATGTCGCGTCCGGGACGAATTGTCGATCTCATGTCCCGATGCTGTCCGCCGGCGCCGCTGTCATTGGCTCAGGGGAGTTTTCTCGCCTGCCTCGCAGACGGCGACACGCCAATCCATGTCGAAGGCGCCACGTCCGAGTTGGAGAATTGGATCGCCTTCCAGACCGGCGCTTCGCTCGTGCCGAAGGATATCGCCCATTTCGCGGTGCTGAAACACTTCGATCAAAGGGCAATGGAAACGTTTTCCCTCGGCACGATCATTTATCCCGATCGCTCGGCAACCGTCCTTGTCGAAGCCGACGGTTTCGAAACGGGCGAGCGCTTTCGTCTGGAGGGGCCGGGTATCGATGGTACGCAAAAAATCGAAATCGCCGGGCTCGGCGCCGACTTCATCGAAACCCGCAGACGCAATCGCGCGCTGTCTCCCTGCGGCCTGGATCTCGTCCTGACCTGTGGCTCCCGGCTGTTGGCGCTTCCGCGCTCGACCCTGATCTCGAAGGACTGACACCATGTATGTGGCCGTCAAGGGCGGTGAGGCCGCCATCGCCAACGCGCACGGGCTGCTGGATGATCGCAGGCGCGGCGACCGCTCGGTTCCGGCGCTCACGCTCGAACAGATCACCCAGCAGTTGGCCCTCGCCGTCGATCGGGCCATGGCAGAGGGCTCGCTCTACGATCCCGAGCTTGCCGCAATGGCGGTGCGCCAATCGCGCGGCGATCTGATCGAGGCGATCTTCCTGCTGCGCGCCTATCGCACGACGCTGCCGCGCTTTGCCGTGTCTCAGCCGATCGAGACGGGAGAGATGCGCATCGAGCGACGGATTTCGGCGACCTACAAAGATTTGCCGGGCGGCCAGTTGCTCGGCCCGACCTTCGACTACACCCACAGACTGATCGATTCAGCGATGGCGGGTGACGTAGACCCGCCGAAACCGCAACGCCGCGAGGTGGGTGGCGAACAGAAGGCAATGCGGGTGACCGACATTCTCGGCGACGAGGCGCTGATCGAACCGGACGGTGTGGCGAACCCGGAGGGAGCGCCCGCCGACCTCACCTCCAATCCGCTTTCCTTCCCGGCCGATCGCGATCTTCGGCTTCAAGCCCTCGCCCGCGGCGACGAAGGCTTCCTGCTTTCGCTTGCCTATTCGACGCAGCGCGGTTTCGGCCGAACCCATCCCTTCGTCGGCGAGTTGCGCATCGGCGAAGTGGACGTCGAGGTCAATGTTCCCGAACTCGGTTTTGCTGTCACGATCGGCCGTATCAAGGTGACGGAGTGCCAGATGGTCTCCCAGTTCAAGGGCTCGAAAACCGAGGCACCGCAGTTCACCCGTGGTTATGGTCTCGTCTTTGGCCAATCGGAGCGCAAGGCGATGGCGATGAGCCTCGTCGACCGGGCGCTCAGAGCCGATGAGTTCGACGAGGAACGCCTGTCGCCGGCGCAGGACGAGGAATTCGTCCTAGCCCACTGCGACAACATCCAGGCGACCGGCTTCGTCGAACATCTGAAGCTTCCCCACTACGTGGACTTTCAGGCCGAACTCGAACTCCTGCGCCGCATGCGCAAACAGTCCGCCGCAAACGCGACCAAGGGTGACGACACCGAACGCGAGGCAGCCGAATGACGAACACGACGCTCCCCATCTACAATTTTGCCTATCTCGACGAACAGACCAAGCGGATGATCCGACGGGCGATCCTGAAAGCCGTCGCCGTGCCGGGATACCAGGTACCGTTCGCCTCGCGCGAAATGCCGATGCCCTATGGCTGGGGCACCGGCGGCGTTCAGGTCACCGCCGCCATCCTGGGGCCGGATGATGTCCTGAAGGTCATCGACCAAGGCGCGGACGACACCACCAACGCCGTCTCGATCCGCGCCTTCTTCGCCAAGACGGCCAACGTCGCGGTGACCACGAAGACGGCAGAAGCGACCATCATCCAGACCCGCCATCGCATTCCGGAGACCGCGCTCACCGAAGGACAGACGCTCGTGTACCAGGTGCCGATCCCCGAGCCGCTGCGATTTCTTGAGCCGCGCGAAACCGAGACACGGATCATGCATGCACTCGAGGAATACGGGCTGATGCATGTGAAGCTCTACGAGGATATTGCCCGGCACGGCCATATCGCGACAAGCTACGCTTATCCGGTCAAGGTCGAGGGTCGCTACGTGATGGACCCCTCACCGATCCCGAAATTCGACAATCCGAAGATGGACGATTCGCCCGCCCTCCAGATTTTCGGCGCCGGACGAGAACAGCGCATCTACGCGATCCCACCCTATACGAGGATCGAGAGTCTGGATTTCGAGGATCATCCCTTCACGGTGCAGCGCTTCGAGGATCCCTGCGGCTTGTGCGGCGCGACGGGAGTCTATCTCGACGAGATCGTCACGGACGACCAGGGTGGCCGGCTCTACGTCTGCTCCGACACCGATTTTTGCGAGGAGCGGCGGGCGGGCGGGCACAGCGCTTCATCGCGTGCCGGGATCGAGGCCGCGCAATGATCGACGAGCCCCCGCTCCTCAGCGCCACGGCGGTGACCAAAGACTATGGCAGCCACTCCGGCTGTCGCGATGTGTCCTTTGCCCTCTATCCAGGGGAAGTGCTCGCCGTCGTCGGCGAATCCGGCTCCGGCAAGACGACACTTCTCAACTGCCTGGCGACACGACTTCCCATGACGTCGGGCACGGTCGAATATCGCATGCGCGATGGCGAAACGCGCGATCTGGCTTCGCTGAGCGAGGCCGAACGCCGTTTCCTGATGCGCACCGACTGGGGCTTCGTCCACCAGAACCCGGCCGATGGGCTGCGCATGCGCGTGTCTGCCGGCGGCAATATCGGCGAACGGATGATGGCGGTCGGCGACCGCCATTACGGACAAATTCGTAACGCCGCCGCTGACTGGCTCGGCCGGGTCGAAATCCCGGGGGCGCGCATCGACGACCGACCGACCGCCTTTTCCGGCGGCATGCGCCAACGCCTGCAGATCGCGCGCAACCTGGTCACGAGCCCGCGCCTCGTTTTCATGGACGAGCCGACCGGCGGTCTCGACGTCTCGGTTCAGGCCCGTCTCCTCGATCTCTTGCGCGGCCTCGTCGACGACCTCGGCCTCGCCGCCGTCGTCGTCACGCACGACCTCGCGGTCGCCCGACTGCTTTCCCACCGGATGATCGTGATGAAGGATGGACGCGTGGTCGAGACCGGTCTCACAGACCGCGTCCTCGACGACCCGCGCCATCCCTACACGCAGCTTCTCGTCGCCTCGATCCTGGAGGTCTGAACCATGACATCCCCCTCCGACACCACGCTTCTGTCGCTTCGCGGCGTTTCCAAGAGCTTCACCAATCATCTACGTGGAGCGATCCATCTTCCCGTGATCGAAAATGTCAGCTTCGATGTCGGCGCCGGAGAAGTCGCCGTCCTCGGCGGGCCGTCGGGTGTTGGCAAATCATCGATCCTGCGGATGATCTTCGGCAACTATGCCATCGAGCGCGGCACGATCCTGATGCGCGGCGCACCCGAACAGGA
>JBBSUS010000345.1:0-3885 GCA_038234195.1 Hyphomicrobiales bacterium
AGCCGCTGGCCTGGGCCACGATGATCGCGATCGTCGTCGGCATCCTCGCCGCCGTCGGGTTTGCCCGTCGCGCCAGGGCGAAGCAGCTTGCGACGGGCAAGGTTACGCCGTTGCTCTGGCCATCGCTCGGCTTTATCGTCGGCCTGCCGGTCCTGGTGTTCGTGGTGACCGGGCTGCCGGCGACCATGGAGTTGCCGACAGCGACGCGTTTCAATCTGGCCGGTGGTATCCAGATCCGTCCGGAGTTCATCTCGCTCTGGCTGGCCCTCTCTATCTATACGGCGGCCTTCATTGCGGAAATCGTGCGAGCCGGCATCATGTCGGTGTCCAAGGGGCAGAACGAAGCGGCGGCGGCACTCGGGTTGCGGCGCAGCCAGGCGCTGCGGCTCGTCGTGGTGCCGCAGGCGTTCCGCGTGATCATTCCGCCGCTCACCAGCCAGTATCTGAACCTGACCAAGAACTCGTCGCTCGGCCTGGCTGTCGGTTATCCCGAACTGGTCGCGATCGGTTCAACCGTCCTCAACCAGTCGGGCCAATCGATCGAGATCGTCGTCGTCTGGATGGTCGTGTACCTGACCATCTCGATCTCCGTGTCGCTCGTGATGAACTGGTTCAATGCCAAGATGGCGCTGGTCGAACGTTGATGAAAGGCGCCTGAGACATGCAGGAACAAACCGCACGCTTCGTCGCCACCGAGCAGAAGCCGCAACTGCCGCCGCCCGGCAACGGACGCGGCTTTGCCGGCACGGTTCGCCACAACCTCTTTGCCACGCCGACGGATTCGGTGCTGTCCATCATCGCCGGCCTGTTCATTGCCTGGGCCGTCTGGAACATCTTCGACTGGGCCGTGGTCGACGCCGTCTTCCAAGGCAGCGACCGCACCGCCTGCCTGCCGGGCGAAACAGGTTCGGTCGGGGCGTGCTGGGCGTTCGTGAGCGCCAAGTTCAGCCAGTTCATCTACGGCGTCTATCCGTTGAATGACCGCTGGCGCGTCGATCTGTTTTTCCTGCTGCTTGCCGTCTTGGTGGCCGGCGTGGCGAGTCCCAAGCTGCCGTACAAGAGAATGAACGCGATCTTGTTGTTAGCAGTGTTTCCGTTTGTCGCGCTCATTCTCCTCACCGGCGGGCGGTTCGAGTTCTCCGGTGGAATGGTGGCGCTGTTCGTTTTCGTCGCGGCGGCGGTGACCATCAGCGACGTGACCTCCAACCCCGACGTCGGCTTTTCGCGACCGCTGGTAAAGGGCGCGTTGGTCCTTGCCGGCGTTGCGATCGTCTGTCTGCTTCTGTCGGCGGTGGTCACGCTGGCCTCGATGACATTCCTCGATCTTCGCTGGACACCGTTGACCCTGGTGTCCTTCCTGGCATCGGTCGGCGCGATCGTCCTGTCCATCGTCACCGGGTTCTCGTCGCGCCGCGAGGGCGCGGGATTGCTCGGGCTGTTCCTGCCGTCGATCGTGGTCGTCTTACTGATCACCGCGTTGAGCGCGAATTTCGGAATGGAAGCGGTGCCGACGAACCTTTGGGGCGGCCTTCTCGTCACACTGGTCGTTTCGATGGCCGGTATCGCCGCGTCGCTGCCGCTGGGTATCCTGCTCGCACTCGGCCGGCGCTCGACGATGCCAGCGGTCAAGCTGGTCTGTGTCATCTTCATCGAGTTCTGGCGCGGCGTGCCTTTGATCACCGTGCTGTTCATGGCAAATTTCATCCTGCCGCTTTTTTTGCCGGAGGGCATCAGCTTCGATCAGCTTCTGCGTGCGCTGGTCGGTGTGGCCCTGTTTTCGGCCGCCTACATGGCTGAGGTGGTCCGCGGCGGTCTTCAGGCCATCCCGAAGGGGCAGTACGAGGGCGCCGACGCAATGGCGCTGACCTATTGGCAGAAGATGCGGATGATCATCCTGCCGCAGGCGCTGAAGATGGTGATCCCGGGCATCGTCAACACGTTCATCGGGCTCTTCAAAGACACAAGTCTCGTCTACATCATCGGGCTTGCCGATCTTCTCGGCACGGTGCGCCGCGGCTTCAGCGATCCAAGCTGGATTACCCAGTCGACGCCGGCGACCGGTCTCGTCTTCGCCGCTTTCATCTACTGGCTCTTCTGTTTCTCCATGTCGCGCTACTCGATCTACACCGAGCGCCGTCTGGACACCGGACACAAACGCTGAAGGATCTCCCTATGGCTGTCGACATCGAAACCAAGCCCGTCCCGCCCCCGGTGACGAAGATGAGGGTCTCCGACGAGATCGCCGTCGAGCTTCTGGGCGTAAACAAATGGTTCGGGGAATTCCACGTCCTGCGTGACATCAACCTGACGGTACGCCGCGGCGAACGCATCGTCATCTGCGGGCCGTCCGGCTCGGGCAAGTCGACGATGATCCGCTGCATCAACCGGCTGGAGGAGCACCAGAAGGGTACGATCTGCGTCGACGACATCGAGCTCACCAATGATCTGAAGAAGATCGACGAGGTGCGCCGCGAGGTCGGCATGGTGTTCCAGCACTTCAATCTCTTTCCGCACCTGACCATTCTGGAAAACTGCACGCTGGCGCCGATCTGGGTTCGCAAGATGCCCAAGAAGAAGGCCGAGGAAGTCGCGATGCACTATCTCAACCGCGTCAAGATCCCCGAGCAGGCCCACAAATACCCGGGTCAGCTCTCCGGCGGCCAGCAGCAGCGCGTTGCCATCGCTCGCTCGCTCTGCATGTCGCCGAAGATCATGCTCTTCGACGAGCCGACGTCGGCTCTCGATCCCGAAATGATCAAGGAAGTGCTCGATGTGATGGTCGGGCTGGCCGAGGAGGGGATGACCATGCTGTGCGTGACCCATGAAATGGGCTTTGCCCGTCAGGTCGCCAACCGCGTGATCTTCATGGATGCCGGCCAGATCGTCGAGCAGAACGAACCGGAGCCCTTCTTCACGAACCCTCAGCACGAACGCACCAAGCTGTTCCTGTCGCAAATCCTGCATTGACCTGCTAGTCAGCAGCGCCCGGCGGTCGCTTCGATCGCCGAACGGCATCTCTCACATCATCTCGATGGCCGGATAAGCATGGCATGTCCGGCCATCGGCTTGTCCAGAACCCGTTGGCGATGCTATCCCGGCTCACGGCCTCGGCTATCGGCTGGCAGAGTTACCCGCGAACCTGGTGTTCCAGGCAGCGCGGTGAGCAATCCTTGAGCCGTCTTCAGCCAAAATCGCAATTCGTGCGGATCTCTCGTTTTCGCACCTCGCGCGGCGGAACGTGAAGCTTCACAGTGCCGTTATAGGGCGAACACACAAGGATTCTCGATATTGTCCGAACGCGCGTCAGCCGGCTCATCCGATCAGTCGGCCTCGTCCAAGGTAGAAAAGCGCGCGACCGTAGTGGCGCCGACGATCGGACTGATCAACCGCCAGACCTTCGAGACCGGGCCGCGCTGGGCCCTCATCGGCATCTTCCTGCTGATGCTGTTCGGTGCGCTCTACATGGCGGCGAGCTTCGTGCTCCCTGTCATCATCGCGTTGCTGTTCGCCCTCGTCATGAGCCCGATCGTGCGTTTCGCGCGGCGGCGGCTGAAGATCTGGGAGCCCGTCACGGCGCTGATCCTGGTGTTCGGGGCTCTCCTCACCTTGACGTTCGGCTTCTACATGTTGAGCGATCCGCTGACGAACATCGTCAACAACGCGCCGAAATACGTGGGTGCCGTCGAAGAGCAGTTGCAGGCTGTGCAGTCGCGGTTCCAGCGACTGCAAACGGCCCAGCAGACGGTCGAGGAGCGGGTCAAGAAAGAGAACGGCAAGGCAGCTCCAAATCCGGACGCGCCGAAGGAGGTTGTCGTAAAGAGCCCCGGCCTCTTCGACAATGCCACGGCCATGGTGCCGCAGATGCTGGCCTCGGTCGGCTTCTCG
>JBBSUS010000346.1:0-3877 GCA_038234195.1 Hyphomicrobiales bacterium
CTGGTCGTTCGGAATTAGGGACGAGGAGATCGCCAAGCACGTTGCAGAGGCGCGTGCGGCTCACGCCGATCTCGTCGTCCTTCTCTCCCACAACGGCTTCGACGTCGATCGCCGGCTCGCGAGCCGGGTGGACGGCATCGACATCATCCTCACCGGCCACACCCATGACGCGCTCCCCGAGCCGGTGATGGTCGGCAAGACGATGCTGATTGCTTCGGGTTCTAACGGCAAGTTCGTCAGCCGCCTCGATCTGGAGGTGGGAGATGGTCGCCTGAAGGATTTCCGCTATCGCCTGATACCTGTCTTCTCGGACGTGATCTCCGGCGATCCCGAGATGTCGGCCAAGATCGACGAGGTTCGGGCCCCGTATGCGGAAGATCTCAAGCGGGTCATCGGCAAGACCGAGGGGCTGCTGTATCGGCGTGGCAACTTCAACGGCACCTGGGACGATCTCATCTGCGACACATTGCTCGAGGAGCGCGACGCGGAGATCGCGCTTTCTCCGGGGTTCAGATGGGGCACTTCGCTGCCTGCCGGCAACGATATCACCGTCGAAGACCTGCACAACGCCTGCGCCATGACCTATCCGGCAGCCTATCGCTCGACGATGACAGGCACGACGCTCAAGGCCATCCTGGAAGACGTCGCCGACAATCTCTTCAATGCCGATCCCTACTATCAGCAGGGCGGCGACATGGTGCGCGTCGGCGGCATGGGCTTCGGTATCGATCCGACCCAGACGATCGGCTCACGCATCTCCGACATGACGATCCTGAAGACGAAGGAACCGCTCGAAGCGAGCCGCGAATACACCGTCGCGGGATGGGCCTCTGTCAACGAAGCGACCGAAGGGCCCCCGATTTGGGACGTGGTGGAAGGGTATCTTGCCAAGCATCCCGATGTATCACCGACGGAAAATCGAAGTGTGCAACTCAGAACCTGACGTCGGGCTCGACTTGCTTGCCCCTGTATGATATATTCAATATGTTGAATGTTTTATGCAGGGATCGATCATGACCGAACGTCCTGAAAGCCTTGTCCCTCGATCATCGCGACGAGGTTTTCTCAAGCGCGGCCTTGCGTTGGGAGGGACGGCGATCGCTGGGCTGTCCGGCATCCGGTCGAGCGCGGCAGCAGGTGATCCGGACATCACCGAAATCCAGGACTGGAATCGCTACCTGGGGGAGGGGGTCGACGCCAAGCCCTACGGGGTGCCATCACAGTTCGAGAAAGATGTGGTGCGCCGCGACGTGCCATGGCTGACGGCCGACGCGACGAGTTCGGTGAATTTCACGCCGCTCCACGAACTCGACGGGATCATCACGCCGAACGGCCTCTGCTTCGAGCGGCACCATTCCGGCGTCGCGCAGATCCCGCCGCAGGATCATCGACTGATGATCAACGGCCTGGTCGACAAGCCGCTGGTCTTCACGATGGACGACCTGAAGCGCTTTCCGCGCGAAAACCGCATTTATTTCCTCGAATGCGCGGCAAACTCCGGCATGGAATGGCGTGGATCGCAGCTGAATGGCTGTCAGTTCACCCACGGCATGGTGCATTGCGTGATGTATACGGGAACGTCGCTGAAAAACCTCCTCCAAGAGGCGGGCTTGAAGGCCGCCGGCAAATGGTTGCTGGCCGAGGGCGCCGATGCGGCCGCGATGACCCGCTCCATTCCGATGGAAAAGGCTCTCGACGACTGTCTCGTCGCCTGGAAGATGAACGGGGAAGCGCTTCGTCCCGAGCAGGGTTATCCGGTGCGTCTCGTGGTGCCCGGCTTCGAGGGCAACATGTGGGTGAAATGGCTTCGTCGGCTGGAAGTCGGCGATCAACCGTGGGAACAACGCGAGGAAACTTCGAAATACACCGACCTTCTCGCCAACGGGAAGGCGCGCAAGTTCACCTGGGGCATGGAGGTGAAATCGGTGATCACCAATCCGAGCCCCCAGTCGCCCATCACGCACTCAAAGGGTCGCACCGTCATCACCGGTCTCGCCTGGTCAGGCAACGGAACCATCAAACGGGTCGACGTGTCGCTCGACGGCGGGCGCAACTGGACAACGGCGCGCCTCGACGGACCGAGTTTCGACAAGGCGTTGCATCGCTTCTATTACGATTTCGACTGGGATGGCTCGGAAATGCTCTTGCAGTCGCGCGCGATGGACAGCGAAGGATTCGTTCAACCCACGAAGAACGAACTGCGGACGGCGCGCGGCGAGAATTCGATCTACCACAACAATGGTATTCAGACCTGGCAACTGCGGTCGGACGGAGGGCTCGAAAATGTCGAGGTTTCCTGAATTCATTTGCTTGCTCGGTGCGGCCATCGTGCTGACGGCCTATTCGGCATCGGGAGCCGTCGGGGCGGATACGTCGACGACAGCCGCTCGGGTCCTGCAGGTCGCGCCCGTGAAACCCCAGCCAGACGGCGCTTCGGTCGCTCCGTTGGGCCTCGGCCGGCCGGCGACCGAAGACGAGGTCGCCGCCTGGAATATCGATGTGCGCCCCGATGGTCAGGGGCTGCCCGAAGGCCATGGGACGGTCGCGGAGGGCGAGACGATCTTCAGCGACCAATGCGCGTCCTGCCATGGCGATTTCGGCGAAGGACGCGGTCGCTGGCCCGTCCTGGCCGGTGGCCAGGATACTTTGACGCGCGATCGTCCGGTGAAGACCGTCGGGTCCTACTGGCCTTATCTCTCGACGGTCTACGACTACATCCATCGAGCGATGCCGTTCGGAAATGCCCGCTCGCTCTCGAACGACGACGTCTATGCGTTGACAGCCTACGTTCTCTACCTGAACGATATCGTGACCGAGGACGACTTCGAACTGTCGAACACAAATTTCGAAACGGTCAAGATGCCCAATGCCGGGGACTTCATCCCTGACGATCGCGCGTCGGAGAGCCACTACAAAGCGGATGCGGATCCGTGCATGAAGAATTGCAAGCCGAATCCGGTGACGATCACCATGCAGGCCCAGGTGCTGGACGTTACGCCGGATTCCGGCTCCGGCAAGGACAAGCCCGCCGCAGGCAACGTCGATTGACAGGTCGCAGTTCGCATGAAGGCCACCTGGCCAGATCGCCTTACCGGGGCAAAGGAGAGGATTTCATCATGAAAATCGCGTTCGCTGCCGCAGGGCTGCTATTCGCCTCGACCATCGTGGCGTCGGCAGGGCCGAATGACCCTTCGAAGTTCGACCCGGTGCACTACAAGGCGCAGAAGGTTCTCTACGATTTCAATTTCGACAACCCGATCGATGGCAAGCGTGCGCTGAATTTCATCCGCAACCACATTGCGGCGGCCAAGGAGTTCGGCGACTTCAAGGATTCCAAATTCGTCGTGGTTGCACATGGGAACGAGTTGCACGCGTTCTCGCGCCTCAATCGTGCCGCCTATCCCGACGTCTATGAGGCGGTAAAGCAACTCACCGACGAAGGCGTCGAATTCCACATCTGCCGCAACGCAGCGAAGGGGCGCGGCTACGAGCCGGACCAATTCTACGACCTTTTCACCGTGGTGCCAGCCGCTGTCATCGACATCGCGAAGTACGAAAACGAGGGCTACAGCTACATGTATCCTGCGGTCACCAGCAAGATGACCCGGGAAGACATCGTCGCCAGCCATCCTGATCTCTCGATGTCCGAAGCCGAACCGAAATGAGCTGCTCCTCCGCGGCCAGGGGCGATTCTGTCTTCGGTGCTTTCAAGGCCTCCGGCGTCGCGAAACTGGTCGTTCTCGTCTGGTTGTCGGCGCTGCTCCTTGCATCAGGTGCGAGCATGGCGCGAGCCCAGGCGCCGGCAGATGACCTCGGGTTCGTCACGCACAAGCTGGCGCTGCAGATCTCCGATGACAGCGAGGCAACGATGCGATCC
>JBBSUS010000347.1:0-3876 GCA_038234195.1 Hyphomicrobiales bacterium
CGGCGTCCTCGCATCCGCGCTGGCGATGCACAAGGAGCGCGCGAAGATTGTCGCCAAGGCCGCGGGCGTTCCTGTCGCCAATGCGAAAATCTGCCATCGTCTCGACGCCGCCCGGGCCCACGCACTGCCGACGCCGTATGTCGTCAAGCCGGTCGCGGAAGGGTCGAGCTTCGGGGTCATCATCGTTCGTGAAGACCAGGATCATCCGCCGCAAGAGCTGTTCGCCGACGCATGGGCCTATGGCGACACCGTGATGGTCGAGCGCTTCATCCATGGGCGCGAACTGACCTGCGCCGTCATGGGCGACGTCGCCCTCGAGGTCTGCGAGATCACCACCGAAGGTCACGCCTTCTACGACTACGATTCCAAGTACTCGGCCGGCGGATCGGTCCACACGGTTCCAGCCGATC
This sequence comes from Hyphomicrobiales bacterium, assembly GCA_038234195.1. Classification (GTDB taxonomy): domain Bacteria; phylum Pseudomonadota; class Alphaproteobacteria; order Rhizobiales; family Rhizobiaceae; genus Aurantimonas. The sequence continues at coordinate 411 of JBBSUS010000347.1, forward strand.
TTCCCGCAAAGGTTGCGCGTCAGGTGCAAGCCCATTCTTTGGCCGCCCACAAGGCTGTTGGCTGCCGCGGCGTGTCGCGATCGGACTTTCGCTACGATGACCGCTTCGGCGAGGGCGGCGAGCTTGTCTGGCTGGAGATCAACACCCAGCCAGGCATGACGCCGACCTCTTTGGTACCCGACATCGCCAAGGCCTCCGGTCACAGCTTTCCCGAGCTCGTCGGCTGGATGGTGGAGGACGCCTCATGCAATCGTTGATCGCCGAAAGCGCGCATCGCCGCTTTGCCGCACCCTCGCGCTGGGCAATGAAGCTCGTGCGCACCAGTCGTCGCATCTCGGGCTATGCCGATCGAGTTGCCGATGCCCGCAAGCCGCCCTTCGCGGCGCTCGCGACGATCGTTCTCGGCGCGACGCTGGCCTACGGTGTCTCTGTCGGCGGCCATACGTCTGCGGTGATCGACGGCGTCGCCCAGCCACTCGGCTTCGGCATCGACAAGGTCGATGTCGAGGGCAATGCCGAAACGTCCGAGATCGATGCGCTGCAGGCGTTGTGGCAGACCGGCTCTCAGAGCCTGTTTTCGCTAGACCCGTCGGCTGCGCGAGAGACGCTCGAGTCCATGCCATGGGTCGACCGCGCCTCTGTCGCCAAGATTTTCCCCGACCAGATCAAGATCACCCTGTCGGAGCACAAGCCCTACGCCGTTTGGCAGAAGGGAGACGAATTCGTCGTCGTCGACCGTGAGGGCCGCGAGATCGTGCCCTTCGAACCGGGGCGCTATGCCGCGCTTCCGGTGGTCGTTGGAATCGGCGCTGCCGCCCACGCCGCTGCGCTCATCGACGAGATGGAGGTCCTGCCGGAGCTTCGCGCAAGGGTGAGGGCCTATGTCCGGGTCGGCGATCGCCGTTGGAACTTGCGGCTGGAAAACGGCGTCGCCATCGAGTTGCCTGAGGACAATCCGGTCGCGGCCCTCGCCGAAGTCGCCAGATTGGATAGCGAGGAGGGGCTTTTGTCCCGCGACATCCTCGCCGTCGACATGCGGCTCGAAGACCGCATGGTCATCAAGCTGACGCCTGACGCGCTCGTGCGCCGCAATGCCGCCCTCAAAGAACGCGCCAAGATGGTCAAGCAGAGCCGCAAGGACAAACCGGTATGAGTTTCTTCAAGAGCGGCCAGACCCAGCTTCCCCGCATCAAGGCGCTGCCCAAGCATCGCGCGCAGATCATCTCGGTGCTGGACGTCGGCTCGGAGAAGATCTCCTGCCTGATCGCCCGTCTCAAGCCCCGCCCGGTCTCAGAGACACTGCCGGACCGCAGCCACACCATCGAGGTGATCGGCGTCGGCCACCAGCGCTCGCACGGCATCAAGTCCGGTGTCGTCGTCGACCTCGACGCCGCCGAGCAGTCGATTCGTCTCTGCGTCGATGCCGCCGAGCGCATGGCCGGCCTGACCATCGAATCTCTCATCGTCTCGGTCACCGCCGGGCGCCTGAAAAGCCTGCGCGGTCGCGCCGAAATCGACACCGTCGGCGAGATCGAAAAGGCCGACGTCACCGCGGTTATCGGTATGGCCGCACGGTTGCCGCTCGATGCCAATCGGATCGCGTTGCATTCGCTTGTCACCGATCTGACCCTCGACGGTGAAGCCGGCCTCGACAGCGTCGTCGGCATGACCGGCGCGCGTCTCGGCGCCGACATGCATGTCCTGTCGGCAGAAGAAACGCCTCTGCGCAATCTCGAGGCCGTCATCAACCGCGCCCAGCTGGTCGTCGAGGCCTTCGTCGCCACCCCTTACGCCAGCGCGCTTTCGACGCTGATCGAGGACGAGGCCCAGATGGGTTCGGCCTGTATCGACATGGGTGGCGGTGCGACCACCATTGCGATCTTCCAGAACGGCCGCTTCGTCTATGCCGACCAGGTGGCGATGGGCGGCAAGCACATCACCATGGATCTTGCCCGCGGCCTGTCGATCCGCTTGGCCGAGGCCGAGCGCCTGAAGGTCATGCATGGCTGCACCGTCGCCGGACTCGTCGAAGAGGGCGAGACCTTGCAGGTCGAGCCGCTCGGGGACGACAGCCACGAGCACCCGATCACCGTCTCGCGCTCTCTCGTCACCAAGATCATCCGCCCGCGCGTCGAGGAAACCCTCGAACTGGTGCGCGACCGCCTGGCCAAGTCCGGCCTCGGCCACGTCATCGGCAAGCGCGTCGTCCTGACCGGCGGCGCGAGCCAACTCACCGGCATGTCCGACACGGCGCGCACGATTCTCAACCGTAATGTGCGGTTGGGCCGCCCTGTCGGCGTGGCTGGCCTCAACCCGTCGAACAAGGGCCCGGCCTTTGCGACGTCGGTCGGCCTGTTGATTTATCCGCAGGTCGCCCACCGCGAGCACACCGGACCCAACTCGATCCTCGCCTTCGGGCTGGACCAGAACACCAGGACTGGCCGCTTCGGCAACTGGCTGAAGCGCAGTTTTTAAGAAGGATCGCCCGGGGCGCAAGCTCGGGGCAGGCGAAACAGTCGACGATGCGCCCTGCGTATCTGAGCAAAACGAGCAACGGACCGGCCGCAAAGCGGGACGGCCGGACTTTGTAACAGAGGATCCAAAGGCAATGAGCATCACCTTGAAGAAGCCCGACATCACCGAGCTGAAGCCCCGCATCACCGTGTTCGGCGTTGGCGGCGGCGGCTGCAACGCCGTCAACAACATGATCAATGCGGGTCTCGAGGGCGTCGAGTTCGTGATCGCCAATACCGACGCCCAGGCCCTGCGCTCCTCGCGCGCCGAACGCATCATCCAGATGGGCGTTGCCGTGACCGAGGGCCTCGGCGCCGGCTCGCAGCCGGAAGTCGGCCGCGCGGCTGCCGAAGAATCCATCGACGAGATCTGCGATCATCTGCTCGGCTCGCACATGTGCTTCGTCACCGCTGGCATGGGCGGCGGCACCGGCACCGGCGCTGCTCCGGTCGTCGCCCGCGCGGCGCGCGAAAAGGGCATCCTGACGGTTGGTGTCGTCACCAAGCCGTTCCACTTCGAGGGCCAGCGCCGGTTGCGCATCGCCGACCAGGGCATCGAGGAACTGCAGAAGAACGTCGACACGCTGATCGTCATTCCGAACCAGAATCTGTTCCGGATCGCCAACGACAAGACCACCTTCGCCGATGCCTTCGGCATGGCCGATCAGGTGCTCTATTCCGGCGTTGCCTGCATCACCGACCTGATGGTCAAGGAAGGCCTCATCAACCTCGACTTCGCCGACGTCCGCTCGGTGATGCGCGAGATGGGCAAGGCGATGATGGGCACCGGCGAGGCATCCGGCGAAGGCCGCGCGAGGGCTGCCGCAGAGGCCGCGATCGCCAATCCGCTCCTCGACGAGACCTCGATGAAGGGCGCCCGTGGCCTTCTGATCTCGATCACCGGCGGCCGCGACCTGACCCTCTTCGAAGTCGACGAAGCAGCGACGCGTATC
>JBBSUS010000348.1:0-3869 GCA_038234195.1 Hyphomicrobiales bacterium
AAAAGAGCGATGCCAGAGGCATCGCTCCAAAAGAGATCAGTCGTAATCTTCAGATCAGGACATCCGAACGATGATGACACAAGCTTCGATTGTCAACGGGCTGCTTGGGTGGTCCGGTTTGGCCGGTGGAGGCCAAGGGTGAGCGCGGAGCCGGTTACTGCCCTGGCGCTATGGGTCTCGAAGATCGCCGGGGCGGTCGCAGGGTCGGCCATCTCGGTCGCGTATCTCTTGCCGCGCGGGCGGCGGGAGGCGGCCTCGCGCTTCATGATCGGCACGGTGACGGGGGTGGTCTTCGGGCCGCCGGCCGGGCTGATGCTGGCTGCGCAGTTGAACATCGGCGAGATGCTGGATTCCAGCGAGTTGGCCCTGATGGGGTCGGCCGCCGCAAGCCTGTGCGCCTGGTGGGCGCTGGGCATCCTCGGGCGATTTGCCGACGGGCTCTTCCGGGTCGGCGATACGGTGAAGGCGGATTGGACGAAAATCGACCTTTCGCCAAGCCGTGGCGCGAAGTCGGATGGTGCCGACGACGCCAAGGTTGAGCGGCGGCCGCGCGAAGGCCGGGAGGACAGGCGATGATGCAGACGCGGCCTCTGGCGGATGTGGAGATCGACGGCAGCGAGGGTTTCCTGAGCGGCTACGCTGCGCTGTTCGGTGACATCGATCTGTCGGGCGACGTGATCGAACCGGGAGCCTTTGCCGCCTCCGTGCTCGCGCGGGGCGTCCACGGTATCCGCATGCTGTGGCAGCACGATCCCTCGCGACCGGTGGGGCGCTGGACGGCGATCCGCGAGGATCGCAAGGGGCTTTACGTCGAAGGCCGGTTGGCGCTTGCCACGATGGCCGGGCGCGAGGCAGCGGGGTTGGTTTCGGCCGGGGCGCTGGACGGCCTGTCGATCGGATTCCGCACCAAGCTGTCGCGCCGCGGCAGCGGGACCATGCGGCGGCGGCTGGTGACGATCGATCTGTGGGAGATCTCGCTGGTGAGCTTTCCGATGCAGGAGCGTGCGAGGCTTTATGTCCGCCAACGCCCCCGATCCAAGACGGATTCCCCCAACGCGCCGTCATCCTCGGGACAAGCCCGAGGATGACGAATTTGCAGGGGTTTGGCGTGTTCTGATCCGTCGGAGGCGACGGCGCGACTTGAACAATTCTTTTCAACCAGAATGGAGAGCGATTGATGAGCGACATGGGACATGGTGGTGCGGCCGCGGGGCCGATGGAAACGAAGGCCCATGGCGGCGCAGATGGCGGGGCGGCGTTCGGCGACTTCATGTCCGCCTTCGAGAGTTTTCGCGAGGCCAATGACGATCGGCTCGGCCAACTCGAAAAGCGCATGAGCGCCGACGTTCTTTCCGAAGAGAAGGTCGACCGCATCAACCGGGCGCTCGACGAGCAGGAGCGGCGCATGGAGCGGCTGACGCTCAAGGAGATGCGCCCGCCGCTTGGCGGTGCCGGCGGCATCGAGCGGCGTGGGGCCATGCCCAGCGAGCACAGGACCGCGTTCGAGCGCTATGTGCGCGGCGGCGACGAGCAGGGCCTTCGGCGACTCGAAGAGAAGGCGATGTCGGGGCTCGTCGGCGCCGATGGCGGATTTCTGGTTCCCGACGAGACGGCGAACGAGATCGGCCGCCGGCTGATCGCCATCTCGCCGATCCGCTCCATCGCGACGGTACGGACCGTCTCGGCGGCGGTGCTCAAGAAGCCGTTCGCCATCTCCGGGGCGCAGACCGGCTGGGTCGGCCAGACGGCGGTGCGGCCGCAGACCGACGCGCCGCAACTCGCCGAGCTGTCGTTTCCGACGATGGAGCTTTACGCCATGCCGGCGGCGACCAATGCGCTGCTCGACGATGCAGCGGTCGACATCGACAGCTGGATCGGTGAGGAGGTCGAACAGGCCTTTGCGAGCCAGGAAGGTGCGGCGTTTGTCAACGGCGACGGCATCGCCAAGCCGAAGGGTTTCACGACCTATCCGACCGTTTCGGAGGCGAATTGGGCCTGGGGCTCGGTCGGCACGGTGGCGACCGGCGCGGACGGCGGCTTTCTGCCCGGCGCGGCGGCGGATTGCCTCTATGACCTCGTCTATGCGCTGAAGGCCGGATACCGGCAGAACGCCTCCTTCGTGATGAACCGGCGCACGCAAGGCGCGGTTCGCAAGCTGAAGGATGCCGATGGCAACTATCTCTGGCAGCCACCGGTAGCGGCCGGCGGCCGGGCGAGCCTGATGGGCTTTGCCATGGTCGAGGCCGAGGACATGCCGGACATGGCGGCGGGTTCGAAGGCGATCTGTTTCGGCGATTTCGCCCGCTTCTACCTGGTCGTCGACCGGCAGGGCGTGCGCGTCCTTCGCGATCCGTATTCGGCCAAGCCCTACGTCCTCTTCTACACGACCAAGCGGGTCGGCGGCGGTATCCAGGATTTCGACGCGGCGAAGTTCCTCGACTTTTCCGCATAACGAACCTTCGTGCCGCCTTCGGTCGGCACATGACGAGCATGCGAGCGGCCGGGCAGGGATGTCCGGCCGCTTTGGTTTTCGGACAATAAATATACGGAGCGACTGCGATGACGATCATCGATTTGGGGGCGCTGGAAGGGGCAGAGCTCGTCGAGCCCGTGAGCCTTTCCGAGGCGAAGGCGTGGGCGCGGATCGAGCGGGACGACGAGGACGCTTTGATCGACGGACTGATCCGGGCGGCGCGCCAGGCCGTCGAGCAGATGACGGGGCTGGTTCTGGCGAAGCGCGGCTTCCGGCTGGCGCTGGACCCGGTGCCTTCGGATGGCTGGATAGAGATCGCGCGGCGGCCGTTGGGGCCGATCACGGCGATCGCCGGCTATGATGCGGACGGTGCACCGCAGGCGTTCGACGTGTCCGAGAGTGTCGTCGAGCGAGCGCTGGGGATCGAGGCGATCCGGCTGTCGCCGGCGGTGCGGATGGCCAGTATCAACGGCGTCGAGGTGGATTTCACGGCAGGCTTTGCCGCAGGCGAGGCGCCGGAAAATCTGCTCCTCGCACTGAAGACGATCGTCGCCGCCTCCTACGAATTTCGCGCCTCGGTGGGGCTGAGCCAGCAGCCGGCGATCATGCCACCCTTGGCGCGTACGCTGATCGCGCCGTTTGCCCGGGTGCGGCTGTGATGGTGGCGTTGTTCCTTGACCCGGGCCTGTTGCGCAGGCGCGCGCGGCTGGAGGTCGGCGATCTGGTGCCGGACGGCGCCGGCGGGGCCGAAACGGTCTGGCGCGAATTGCGCGAGCTTTCGGTGCATGTGGAGCCGGTCTCGATCGCCGCACGCGAGCGCTTCGATCAAGAGGAAGCAACGGTGACCCATCGCGTGATTTGCCGGGCCGTGCCGGAGGTGACGCGCGGCCGGTCGTTCGTCCTCGGCGGGCGTCGACTAACGATCGTTTCGGTCTACGACCCGGACGAGAGCGGGCGCTACCTCCTTTGCCGTTGCGAGGAAGAAGCGTGATGCAGTTCGGCGTCACTGTGGGGCGGCTGCGGCTCGGCGGCCTGGTGGAGCGCTATCGGCGGATCGGCCTTGCTCTGGCGATGAAGCAGGGGCGTTCGGTCGCTGTGCTTGGAACGCTGGTGGGGGACTGGCCGAGGGCTGCAGACCGCGGGAGCGAGGCGGTTCTTGGAAGCTTGCCTTCGACCTCTGGGCTGGCGCGCCAGCCGGAGGCGCTAGCGGCTTTGGTCGACGACGGGTCCGACCAGTTGCCACGTCCCACCCGCGGCTAAAGACCCCGCCCTCAACCAAAGTTTTTCTGACGGACCTGTCACGAAAATTTCAGGTTACGGGAGCGCCGCAACCCATTGGCTACCAGTGCGTTCACCATATATAACAGCTTGTAAAGGCGGTTGAGCGAGGACCCGA
>JBBSUS010000349.1:0-3865 GCA_038234195.1 Hyphomicrobiales bacterium
CAAAACATCAAAGGCGGCGTCATCGAAGGCTCGCGCGACAGCGGCGCGACCTGAAGGAACTGGACGGTTCCGCGGTTTTCCGGATAGTCCTCAAGCAGCCGCTCGAAGCCCTTGAAGCGCTGGATCAAGCCCTTCGAATAATCCATCCGGTCGACACCAACGATCTGGGCGCGTTCGCCAGAAATCTCGCGCACCATCGACTCATGCTCGAACGCCTCGGGCGAGATCGCCGCGCGAGCATAGCCCTCGGCGTCGATACCGATCGGATAGGCTTTAACCGTCACGACGCGGTCGCCGACCTTGACCCGGTTCCCCTCGAGCTTCTCGCCACCCAGCTCGCGGATACAAAAGGCCATGAAGTTGCGCCGGTCGGTATCGGTCTGGAAGCCGACGACGTCATAGGCGAGCATCGCCCGGACGATGTCGTGGCTGGCCGGCAACGCCGTGAAGATCTCCGGCGGGCAGAACGGGATGTGCAGGAAGTATCCCAGATGCCCCTTGAACCCGCTCTGGCGCAGCTCCGACCCCATGAAGAAGAAATGATAGTCGTGGACCCAGACGAGGTCGTCCTCGGCCAGCATCGGTGCCAGTCGCGCTGCGAAGCGCTGATTCACCGTGCGATAGGCCCGCTCCGACTGGCGGTCGAAGCTGGCCAGATCCAGTCGGTAGTGCAGCAACGGCCAGAGCGAGCGATTGGCATAGCCCAAATAGAAGCCGTCGAGCTCGTCCTTGGTCATGTCGATGGTCGTCAGCGAGACATTGCCGTGGATCTCGGTCTTGGCCTCTTTGAAGGTGACCTCGTCCGAGGTTTCGCCACTCCAGCCGAACCAAAGGCCGCCGCGCTGCTTCAGCGCGTCCGCGAGGCCCACCGCCAGACCGCCGGCCTTGCCGCCGTCGTCCAGCGGTCCGACCCGGTTCGAGACCGCGACCAGACGGCGATGTCCTTCAGCCATGCTTTCTCCCCTTTCTCGAACCGGACTTTGCCGGCTAAGTTTTTCTCTCATTGAAAGCTGCCGCTGCCGTTGCGCCGCTCAAACCGATCCTTCGAGCCAGCGATGCACGGCCTCGACGTCCTCGAGACGGAACTCCGCGACGCTCTCCTTCGCGCCGATCTTGATAGACACGCCGCCCATGTTCCGCACCACCTTGAGAGCAAACTCATCGGTGGTGTCGTCACCGGCATAGATCGGCAGCCGGCCCTTGAAGGGCGGAGCCTCCATCATTGCGGCCAGCGCCTGGCCCTTGTCCATGCCGGCGGGGTGGACCTCGACGATGTTGTCGCCGTGCATCACGACGAGATCGTCTCGATCCCGAGTCGCCCGCTCGACGACGGCCTCCGCGACGTCCTTCAGGTCTGGGGCCGTGCGATAGTGGAGAACGAGCGCGGTCCCCTTGTCTTCCAGATTCAGGCGCTTGTTGATCTCGATCACCTCCGCCACCGCATGGCGGACGTCGTCGAGGATTTCAGGGCCCGCCAGCGTCTCGACCGCGGTGCCGGGCCTCGCCCGGCGTTCGAGCCCATGCACACCCGCAGCGGCAAACTCGAGTGGCTTCAGGAATCGGTCGAGATCGGCGATCCGCCGCCCGCTGACGATGGCCAGCGCGCCCGACAAGTCCCGTTGCAACCGGACCAGCGCGTCGACCACCGCCTTTGGGACGCTGACGGCTTCCGGATCGTCGATCAGCTCGGCGAGAGTGCCGTCGAAATCGAGGAATAGGGCATGGCGGGCGGGATCGATCGGCGGGGGAAGCGGCATGGCACCTGTCGTTTTGGCCGTGGAGAGGCTTGAGGGGCAGGCCCTCCGGCCTGTCGGTTGAAATTTGGCGGTCCGCGGCATGCCGGATGGCTCACCGCCGGCAAACCCGGCGCGGCGCCATCCGAACCGCGGCCTCGATGGGTCGCTGATACAAGGTCTACATAGCTCGCAAGCCGCTCAAAGCCACCGTCACGAACCGAAGCCGCAACCCGAAAGCGCAGTTCCAGCGCTGCGCTGTGCCGAAGCTGGGCTGCCCACCCGCCAGGGAGAACGCGACATATCGGTCGAATCCGCGCCGCCAGAACTTTGAACGCCGGCGCTTGCTGCTGCTGGATTGCGCGGGCACCTCAACCGGCAAGCCCCAAAGCGCTCAGCGTCGCGGGCCCGGCCAGCCCATCGACGTCCAATCCGAGACGTTTCTGGATCGCACGCACCGCCGCCTCGGTGCGAGACCCGAAATCGCCATCGACGCCGATCGCCTCGCCGGCGTGGACCAACGCCGCCTGCAGGCGGCGTACCGCATCCCCCCGTTGACCGCGACCGAGAACCGCATGTGGCGCCATTGCGCCACCCTCCTTTCCGCCCTTGCCGGCCCGCCCGACCGTCTCACCGAGAAGGCGCTTTGCGGTTTCGTACGCGGCGCCGATCTTGGTGTCGTAACGGTTGGAGCGGTAACCGGGCCCGTTGTAGCCACGGGCGAAGCCGGCCGTGTCGCCGCGCCCGAGCTTGGCGCCGAGCCCGCCCATCGCCAGGAAGCGCGCCGCGATTTCGAACTGCCCCTCGGCCGAGGCTCGCGCCATCTTGCCGAGCGCCGCCGCATCCCGGTAACCCAGCGTCTGCCAATTCGCGCCCATCACCTGGCACAATCCCCACGACACCGAAGCCGCGGCCGCCTTCGCGTCGATCGCCGTAGCCTGGTCGAACAGCCGCCAGCGCCCGGCCTGGCTGCCCGGGTTCTTCACCTGCCAGGCCCTCGGATTCGCCAGCCCCAGCCGCCGCGCCTCGATGCGGTTTGCCGGCGACAGCAGCCGGTCGAAATAATGGCCCTCAAAGCGGATCAGCGGCTCGCGCCGCCCGGAAAACTCGGCAAACGCCACGCCATTCGTCTCGACCAGCGCCACCGCCAGAAGCACTGCCGCATCGCTTTCGGAGGTTTCCGCCGCTCTTCGCGCCGCCGCGATCACTCCGCCATCCACCGTCGCCGCCATCTCGTCACTCCCATCGCTCGCCTGCCAAAGCATGAGGGCGCCCCGCATGGGTGGGGATAAGATATCTATCCACGAGATCCGCAGAGGCCGGAATTCAGGCCTTGAGCGGCACTCAGATGGAAACGAATTCCCCGAAGGGGGGAGCCGGTCGAGAATTTGAGAGGCTCGACAAACTTGAACCGATCGATGCAGATTTGGTTCTGTCCATATCCGCGTCACGAGACGAAACGGGCCATGACCGTCAAACGCATCGTCAGCAATGTCCAGACCTCCGATCCATCGGCGGCGCTGAGGTTTTACCGCGACATTCTCGGTCTCGCCGTCGTCATGGATCATGGCTGGATCGTCACGCTCGCGGGCGGAGCGACCCAGACGCCGCAGATCTCCTTTGCGAGCGAGGGCGGGGCGGGAACCGACGTGCCGGATCTGTCGATTGAGGTCGACGATCTTGACGCCGTGCTCGTCCGCGTCGAGGCAGCAGGCCTGACGATTCTTTACGGGCCCGTCGAAGAGCGTGGGGGGTGCGCCGCTTCTACATCCGCGACCCATTCGGCCGCACGGTCAACATTCTTCAACATCGCGGTTGATGCCAATATGCGGTGAGGCAGAACACTCAGCATTTGGTCAGTCCAAACGCCGTCGGCGCATTCCCGCATGACGAAAATGAAGCAGCCATACCATTCGGGCCGGCGGGCGCTCGCTCGAACGACAAAGCCGGCCCCAAGCGACGCCCCAAGGGACCGGCTTCGATAATTCGCGGAGGGCGTCGAGGCCCGTTCAGACCGCGGCCAGCGCCTTTGCGCGGCCCAGCGCCTCGCCTTGCCGGCGTCCGGCGGTGGTGGCGCTCGCTCCGAACCGTCCGGCGACCTCACCAGCCACCATGTCGGCGGTGACGGCGGC
>JBBSUS010000350.1:0-3865 GCA_038234195.1 Hyphomicrobiales bacterium
ACGGCGATCTATTATCTCTTGGAGGCCGGGGACACGTCGGAATGGCACCGGGTCAGCGACGCGGTCGAGGTCTGGCATTATTATGCCGGGGCGCCGCTGGTGATCACCCTGTCGGAAAACGGCCACGACGCCTCGGCGCATCGGCTGGGTCCGAATGTCGATGGCAACGAAGTCCCGCAGATCGTCGTGCCGGCCGGCTGCTGGCAGACGGCGACGAGCCTTGGCGAATACACGCTGGTCGGCTGTACCGTCGCGCCAGGCTTCGACTTTGCCAAGTTCGAATTGGCGCCGAAGGACTGGCGCCCGACGCCGCGGGATTCCAGGAAGGAATAGCGGCTTGCGGAGATAATCTGAGCCTCGCGTCTCGAGGCTCGCGATTTGGGGAGAGGGGAGACAGCCACTTGGCAGGTGGAACGTCCTCAGCCCGCCGGTCGCAACAGGCGCCGAAACAGCGGCAGCGCGGCCAGACAAGCGCCGAGGGTGATCAGCACCGCGGCAAGGATCAGAGTGCCGGTGAGCGGTGCTTCGCCGGCGGCGACCAGCACGAGCGTCGACAACAGTGGCGCAGCGTAGCTGGCGGCTCCGATCACCTGAATGTCGCCGTGCTTGACGCCGTAATCCCAGACATAAAAAGCACCGCCGACGGGCAGGAGGCCTAGGCCGAGGACGGCAAGCCATTCGTTCGACGTGGCAGGCCAGACCGTGGTTTCGACGCTGAGATGGGCGAGGAGCGCCAGAATCGCCGTCGCTGCGCAAAAGCCCGTGACGACGTCGCTGGGCACGTCCGCAAAGCGCCTCGACAGCAGCGAATATCCCGACCAGAACAGCGCGCAGAGCCCTGCGAAGGCATAGCCCATCGCGTGGTCCGAAGAGAAGGCGAGGCCGCCGCCGCCGGTGACGATCAGCGCGGCGCCGACCAGGCCGAGGATGGCGCCGACACCGTGGAACCAGCGCAGGCGCTCGCCCAGCAGGCTCGCTGAGCCGAGGACGATCAAGAGCGGCCAGAGATAGGCGATGAGGCTCGCCTGCGCCGCTGGCGCGTTGCGCAGTGCCGCGAAATACAGGGCGTGATAGCCGAACAGCCCGGCGATCCCGACGAGCCAGACGGCCGGGCGCTGGCGAAAGACAGCAAGGCGCGTGCCGCGGATCGGCAGCGCCACGAGACCCAGAAGGGTGGCGATGGCGAAGGTCATAGCCGCCAGCTGGAAGGGCGGCACCGCCCCGCTGCGCGCGGTGAGCAGCGCCAGCAGCGACCACATCAGGACGGCGAGGAAGCCGAGGCCGGTGCCCATCACATCCGTCCTCATACGCTGCGGTTTCTTCGACCGGCTTCTGGCCGCGCGAGCCGTCGGGGTCAATCCACCACGACGAATCGCCTGCCGCTGGCGAGGATTATTTCACGTTGACCGAGGTGGCGCTGAGGGTCAGCGGGCCGACCTGTGTCGGGATCCGCGCATAGACCGGGACGAAGACGTCCTTGCGGGCGATCGGCGCGAACCAGACCTCGATCGTCTTGCTCTTCAGATAGTTCAGACCCTTGGAGCCCTTGTCGTAGCCGCTGACCGGCCGGATGCGCGCGGTGCAGACCGTGGCCGGGCCGGAATAGCCGTTCATGTCGTACTGACGCGAGCCGGAGGGCGACAGAACGAGGTCGAGGCGCGACCAGCCATCGTACAACGGCAGGGTGCGATTGCAGACGGAAGAAGCTTTTGCCGCCCTGACCATCAGACCGCTCAGGGGATCGACCACAGAAGCCAGTTGGGAGCGTTGGACCGGGACATAGCCTGGCTTGGGATTGCTGCGCTTCGGGCTGACATTCGCCGACGTGACCCGGCCGCCGCTGAAGGCGACCTTCGAAGTCCAGCGCTTGTTGTCGCTGGTGTAGTCGAGGCCGTAGCTCGATGCTGCAAAACCGCTGTCCGTGAGGCGGCCCGATACCCGGCTGGTACCGCCCGCATCGGAGACCAGGCTGCCGAGGCCGGCCGAAGACATCGAGCCATTGACCATGAACCGGCTGCCATCGATGACCGTGTCGAAAGATGCCTTGCCGATCGGCAAGCCGATGATCGCCATTCCGTATCGGGTCGTCACGGTCTGGCTGGCCGCATCTGCCACTCCCGAAGTCAAAAGGGCCGCGGCCACGCCTGCCAGGACAACGATGCAGCGGCCCGACGCGGCAATCGCGCCGGCAGGTTCATATCCGGTCGCACGACGACGGGCGAGGGCACGGAAGGCAGATCGCATGACGTAAATATCCTCGAAATTCGGGCCGTCTCGGGCCGATCCCCTTGCGGTCACAATCGGCGCGCTTTTGTGGCAGCGCAACCTCACGATCGTGTGGCGCCTGCGCCAGAGCGCCGAAACCTCGGTCAGCGTCGGTGCTTTAATCGCAGTCGATCGTCGCCATGATGGATGGGGCAATGTCAGATCGCCGCGCCTTTCGGCTTGACGCTTTCGGCCTGTCGGGGTAAGGAGCCGGTCGAATTTCCGATCATGCCCGACAGCGATGATCGCGCCGCTTCTGCGGCGGCGCGCCGTTAGGGCTTATCGTAATCTGAAAGGTGATTTGATGTCACGCGCGTGCGAACTAACCGGCAAAGCCGTCCAGTCCGGCAACAATGTCAGCCATGCCAACAACCGGACGCGGCGTCGCTTCCTGCCGAACCTGTGCAATGTCACGCTGATCTCCGACGCGCTCGGCCAGCGGTATCGCCTGCGCATTTCCGCCCATGCGCTTCGCACGGTCGAGCATCGCGGCGGTCTCGACGCCTTCCTGACCAAGGCTCCGGCCATCGAACTGTCGCCGCGCGCCCGTCTCCTGAAACGCCAGATCGCCAAGAAGACCGCCGAAGCTGCTGCCAGCTGAAGGCGGCCGAAGGCTGCATCGGCGGCTTTTAAACCGGCGTTCGAATTCTTTTTGCTGCAGCCGGCTTCCATCCGAAGTCCGGCTGCACTGGTTCCATCACCCAGGTTAAAAAAATGACGACACCAGTCTCCCGCCCGTCCTTGGGCCTGCGCTCCTATGCGATCCCGGTCGCGGCGATGACGCTGATCGTGCTGGCCTCGAATGTCGCGGTGCAGTTCCCGATGTTCGTGACCCTCGGCGGCGTGCATCTCGCCGACATCCTGACCTGGGGCGCCTTCGTCTATCCCTTCGCCTTCCTGGTGACGGATCTGACCAACCGAATCTTCGGTCCGCGTATTGCGCGCCGCGCGGTCTATGCCGGCTTCGCAATGGCCGTCGCCTGCTCGATCGCCGTGCCGCCGCTGTTGTTCGATCTCGGCCTCGTCGGTTATGCCAGCGCGGCCGGACGGCTGTTCCGGGTCGCGGTCGCATCGGGCGCGGCCTTCCTCGTCGCCCAACTCCTCGACATCGCGATCTTCAACCGGCTGCGGCAGGATCGCTGGTGGCGGGCACCGGCTGCCTCTTCGGTCTCCGGATCGATCACCGACACGATCGTTTTCTTCTGCATCGCCTTTGCTCCGCTCTTCGTCTTCGCCGGGCCGAACGATCCCTTCGCGCTGGAAGCTGCACCCCTCATCGCCGGCCTCGGCTCGGGCGAGGCGCCGCGCTGGATGTCCTGGGCGATCGGTGATTTCTCGGTGAAGCTCGCGATCGCGGTCTTCGCGCTGATTCCCTATCGTATCGTCATCCAGCAGGTGCTGCCGGCGCGGACGTTCGAAGCGCAGGCGTAACACCGGGCTCGGTCCTCAGTTCGCCGAGACCGGTCCGTCCTCGAGCCTGAATTCCAAGATCAGGCTGCGCTGGAAGAACGAGCCATTGTCGTCGGAGACCATCGTCAGACGCGTGGCGCCCGTCGCGTCGGTCCAGGCGTCGATCCCCTCCATATTATCGATCTCCTGG
>JBBSUS010000351.1:0-3860 GCA_038234195.1 Hyphomicrobiales bacterium
CGCTGATCCCAATGGCGGATCGGCTCAGACCCTCAGATCATGGGTCCGGGCGACACCGCAACCGCCGCGCCGCCAAGTCGGCTCAAGACCTCGCAGGCCGGAAGCCACGTCCTGCTGAGGACACTTCGAAACCCGGGACCGGCGTCTCTGCATTCGAACCACACGGGCGAAACCGGTTAAACCCCCGCAAGCGCGATCGAGATGCCCTGGCCGACGCCGACGCACATGGTGGCGAGGCCGAGCTTGTAGCCCTTTTCCTGCATCTCCAGCGCCGCAGTGCCGGTGATGCGGGCGCCGGACATGCCGAGCGGATGGCCAAGCGCGATGGCCCCGCCATTCGGATTGACGAAGGGCGCGTCCTCGGCGACGCCCAATTCGCGCAGGACAGCAATACCCTGGCTGGCGAAGGCCTCGTTAAGCTCGATGACCTCGAAGTCCGAGACGTTCAGTCCGAAGCGGGCGCACAGGCGCTTCGTCGCCGGCGCCGGGCCGATGCCCATGATGCGCGGCGCAACGCCCGCGGCCGCGCCACCGACGATGCGGGCCAATGGCGTCAGGCCATAGAGCTTCACCGCCGCCTCGGAGGCGACGATCAGCGCCGCCGCGCCGTCATTGACGCCGGAGGCGTTGCCCGCGGTGACCGTGCCGCCCTTGCGAAAGGGTGTCGGCAGTTTGGCCAGCGCCGTCATGTCCGTTCCCGCGCGCGGATGTTCGTCGGTGTCGAAGACGATCGGATCGCCCTTGCGCTGGGGGATATGGACCGGAACGATCTCGCGGGCGAGCCGGCCATTGGCCTGCGCCGCGGCGGTCTTTTCCTGGCTGCGGACGGCGAAGGCGTCCTGTTCTTCGCGCGAGACGCCGAAATCCTCGGCGACGTTCTCGCCGGTCTCCGGCATCGATTCGACGCCGTATTGGGCCTTCATCAACGGGTTGACGAAGCGCCAGCCGATGGTCGTGTCGAAGATCTCGGCGTGCCGCGAGAAGGCGCTTTCGGCCTTCGGCATGACGAAGGGCGCCCGGCTCATGGATTCGACGCCGCCGGCGATCATCAGGTCGGCCTCACCGGCCTTGATGGCGCGGGCGGCCTGGATCGTGGCATCCATGCCCGATCCGCAGAGCCGGTTGATCGTCGTACCCGACACGGAACCGGGGAGGCCGGCGAGCAGCAGGCTCATGCGCGCGACGTTGCGGTTGTCCTCGCCGGCCTGGTTGGCGCAGCCGTAGAGCACGTCACCGAGCGCTTCGAAGTCGATTTGGGGGTTGCGATCCATCAGTGCCTTCAACGGCACTGCGCCGAGATCGTCGGCACGCATCTTGGCAAGCGCGCCACCGAAGCGGCCGATGGGCGTGCGGACGTAGTCGCAGATGAACGCTTCAGCCACGGGCGGCCTCCAGGGATTTGGGTGCATGTGCCGACCCGTTCGAGGCGGCTCCCTCATGGGCGGCTTTAGTGCGGGCCTTGAGGTCGCGCAGCGTCTTCAGCTCCAGGTCTGTCGGCGCCGGCGTTTCCTCGAGCTTATCCGCAAAGCGGACCGGCCAGCCGCAACTGGCCTGAACGTCGCCGCGCGACACGCCCGGATGCAGCGAGACCACGGTGAACTCCTTGGTCGAAGGGTCCGGTTTCCAGATGGCGAGGTCGGTGATCAGCAGGGTCGAGCCCTTGGTGGTCATGCCGAGGCGTTGGCGATGGTCGCCACCCTCGCCATGGCCGAAGCTCGTGTAGAAGTCGATCCTGTCGACCATGGCGCGCAGCGACTGTTTCATGGTGATGTAGATCTCGCCGGACGACGAGGCGATTTCCGGCGCGCCACCGCCGCCCGGCAGCCTGGTCTTCGGCTTGGCATAGTCGCCGATGACGGTGGTGTTGATGTTGCCGAACTTATCGAGCTGTGCGGCACCCAGAAAGCCGATGGTGACGCGGCCGCCCTGCAGCCAGTAGCGGAACATCTCCGGCACAGAGACCGTGTTGACGGCCGTCTGGCAGAGCTCGCCGTCGCCGATCGACAGCGGCAGGACGCTGGGCGCCGTGCCAATCGTGCCGCTCTCGTAGATCAGCGTGATGCCCGGCGCGTGGGTCAGCCGCGCGACGTTGCAGGCGGCCGACGGCGCGCCGATGCCGACGAAGCAGACATCCTTCGACGTCAACGCCCGCGAGGCTGCGATGGTCATCATCTCGTCGGGGGTGAAGGGGTGTTGGCTCATCGGTTCAACTCCTCAAATCCGCGACCCTGGCGGCGAAATCCTCCGGGCCGGCGGACATGACGTTCTCGTCCATCCAGGTGCGAAACGCCTCGCGGTCGGCGGCGATCGCGTCCCAGCGAATGTAGGCGGCGTTGTCGCGGCCGTAGTAGCCATGGGTGTAGGACGGGTGGGCGCCACCCGGCACAACGACGATTGCGCCGACCGCCCATCCGGGAAGCACACAGGCATTCGGCCCGCAACCCAGATCGTCGACGACTTCTTCGACTGTGACGACGGAGCGCTTGGCGGCGAGCACCGCCTCCTTCTGGACCCCGACGATGCCTTCGATCAGGACGTTGCCGTCGCGGTCGGCCCGCTGGGCGTGGATGAACGAGACGTCGGGCCTGACCGACGGCACGGCGGCGAGTTCCTCGCCGGTGAAGGGGCAGATGACCGAGCGGATGTTGGGATTGACGTCCTTCAGCCCGGCGCCCTTGTAGCCGCGGAAGATCGCGCAGGGCAGGCCGGCCGCGCCGGCCTCGTAGGCATTGGCCATCGCTGCATGGGAGTGTTCCTCGATGGCCAGCGCCTGCGGCCAGCCGTTCTCGATTGCGTCGCGCACGCGGCGCAGAAGGCCCACGCCGGGATTGCCCACATAGGAGAAGATCAGCTTCTTCACCATGCCCATCCCGATCATCTGGTCGTAGACGAGGTCGGGCGTCATGCGGATCAGCGTGAGATCACGCCGCCCCTGGCGGATCGCCTCGTGGGCGGCGGCGTGCGGAATGAGATGGGTGAACCCCTCGAAGGCGACGGTGTCGCCGTCGAAGAGGTTCTCGGCTACCGCCGTCTTGAGGTCCTGAAATTCGGCCATCGTTCCTTCGTCGTGCTGGCGTTGATCGAAGCCCGGCGATCCGTGCGATCGGCGAGCGCGGTTGCCCGACGTCTCGCGACAGCGCTCAACTGTCGAAGAAGATCGTCTCGCCGTTGCCCTGCAGGCGGATGTCGAAGCGGTAGATGTCGCCGGTCTTCACCGCCATCAGCGTGCCGATGCGGCTCTGGTGCTCGATGCGGGCAAGGATCTGGTCCTCGAGGTTGGCTGTGTCCTCGTCGGCAAAATAGATGCGGGTCGAAAGTCCGAGATTGATGCCGCGGGCGACGATCCAGACTGAGATGTGCGGAGCCTGCATCCCGCCCGCCGGATGCGGCACGCGGCCCGGCTTGATCGTCTCGAAGGTGAACTCGCCGGTGTCGAGGTTGCCTGTCGTGCGGCCCCAGCCGCGAAACGCCGGGTCCGCAGTGCCCCGCGATTCAGACGGGCCCGGATAGAGCCCTGCGGCATCGGCCTGCCAGATCTCGATCAGTCCATCCTTCAGCGTCGTGCCCGCACCGTCGTAGATCGAGCCCTTGATGGTGATCCGCTCGCCCTTGGCGCCGTCGCCATAGAGCGGCCCGGTTCCCAGATCGCTCTCGTAGACGCCGCCGATCCCCACGATGTTCGGCGTCAGGCCGATGTGGACGTAGGGACCGGCCGTCTGGGACGGGGATTCTTTCAATTGGTCGAGAGACTGCATGGAATGTTCCTATCGATAGACGCCGCTGCGATGTGCGATCTTGACTACGAGCACGACCAGCTCGGTGTCCTTGATCTGGCAAAAAGTCGGTAATCGCCGACGCGA
>JBBSUS010000352.1:0-3859 GCA_038234195.1 Hyphomicrobiales bacterium
AAGGAGCGCCAGGCCTTCGGCAAATCGCTGGCGGAGTTCCAGGCCCTGCAGTTTCGCCTTGCCGACATGGAGACCGAATTGCAGGCCGCCCGCGTGTTCCTGCGCCAGGCCGCATGGAAGCTCGACCAGAAGGCGCCGGACGCCACCAAGCACTGCGCCATGGCCAAGCGCTTCGTGACCGACACCAGCTTCAACGTCGCCAACATGGCCCTGCAACTGCATGGCGGTTACGGCTATCTGTCCGATTACGGCATCGAGAAGATGGTCCGCGATCTTCGGGTCCACCAGATTCTCGAAGGCACCAACGAGATCATGCGGATGATCACCGCTCGCGCGCTTCTGGCAGAGCACGCATGAGCGCGACGCCCGAGAGTGACGATGTCCTGATCCGGGTCGAGGGGCGCGCCGGACGCATCACGCTCAACCGGCCCAAGGCGCTGAATGCGCTGACCTGGGACACGGCGCTTGCCATCGAAGCCGCCCTGAAGGCCTGGGCGAGCGATGCCCGCGTGGCTCTGGTCGTCATCGACGCCGTCGGCGACAAGGCGTTCTGTGCCGGCGGCGACATTCAGAAGCTTTATGCCGAAGGGCGGGCCGGCAATTTCGCCTTCGGTCAAAAGTTCTGGGCCGACGAATACCGCCTCAACGCCGGAATCGCCCGCTACCCCAAACCCTATGTCGCGCTGATGGACGGCATCGTGATGGGCGGCGGCGTCGGCGTCTCGGTGCATGGCAGCCACCGCATCGTCACCGAGCGCTCGACGGTCGCCATGCCGGAATGTTCGATCGGCCTGGTTCCCGATGTCGGCGCCTCGCTGGTGCTCGCCAACGCGCCGAGCCGTCTCGGGGAGTATCTTGCGCTCACCGGCTTTCGCATGAACGCCACCGACGCGATCGTCGCGGGCTTTGCCGACGCCTGCGTCGCATCTCATGATTTGCCGAAGCTCGTCACGGAACTCGCAGCGACCGGCGATATCAAGATCATTCGCCGCTTCTTCACCCTTCCGCCGAGCGGCAAGCTGGAGCACCGTCTGGACGCCATCGCGCGGCTCTTTGCCGGCGCGACGCTTTCCGACATCATCCAGGCGCTCGCTGCTGACGAAAGCGATTCTGCCGCCGACAGCCTGCGCGCCCTCCGCAGGGCCTCGCCGCTTTCGGCCGCCGCGATCCTCGATATCGTGCGGACCGTCCGCAAGGAGCGAACCATCGAGGCGGCGCTGCGCGAGGAATACCGCTTCACCTTTCGCAGTCAGGCCGAGGGCGAGTTTCTCGAAGGCATTCGCGCTGCCGTCATCGACAAGGACCGCGCGCCGCGCTGGTCGCCGGGCTGGGACGCGCCGATAGACGAAGCCGCGGTCGCCCGGATGCGTGCGCCGCTGGGCGAGGACGAGCTGACACTTTAAACGGGCGAGCGATCGCCAATACGCAAGACTGGGAGGTTTAAGGCCATGAAGATCGGTTTCATCGGGCTCGGCAACATGGGCGCGCCGATGGCGAAGAACCTCGTTGCGGCCGGCCATCAGGTCATCGGCTTCGACGCGGCGAACGTCACGGTCGACGGTGTGACGCCGGCCGGCTCGCTGGCGGATGCCGTCTCCGGCATGGATGCGATCATCTCCATGCTGCCGAACGGCGAGATCGTCCGAACCGTGACCGCCGACATCGTGGCGGTCGCGGCCAACGGCGCTCTGCACATCGACTGCTCGACGGTCGACGTCGAAAGCGCCCGCGCCGCCCACGACATGGCCGTTGCGACGGGGCTGTTGTCTCTCGACGCACCGGTCTCGGGTGGCACGGGCGGTGCCGACGCCGGCACCTTGACCTTCATGGTCGGCGGCAGCGAAGCAGCCTTTGCGGCCGGCAAACCGCTGTTCGAGATCATGGGATCGAAAGCGGTCCATTGCGGCGCGGCGGGCGCCGGGCAGGCCGCCAAGATCTGCAACAACATGATCCTGGGCATCTCGATGATCGGCGTCTGCGAGGCGTTTCATCTGGCCGACAAGCTCGGCCTCGACCGCCAGGCGATGTTCGACGTAGCCTCTACCTCCTCGGGCGCCTGCTGGTCGATCAACACCTATTGCCCGGCCCCCGGAATCGGTCCAAAAAGCCCGGCCGACAACGGCTACAAGCCCGGCTTTGCCGCGGACCTGATGCTCAAGGACCTGAACCTGTCGCAGAAGGCGGCGAAGGGTGCGGGCGCTGCGACCGAGATGGGCGGCCACGCCCGCGACATCTATGAGCGTTTCGTCAACACCGAAGGCGGCAAGGGCCGCGACTTCTCGGCAATCCTGGAGAAGCTGTCGCAAGGGTGAAGTAGCAGGGGTGAGCAGCGGGGGAGTATAGCGAGCCCGCAGACTCGGGTGCGCCCCTACTCACCCGCCCGATAATAGACCGGCAGATCTCCAGCGGCCGTGCCGAAGGCGTGGACGTAAAACCGCGCCGCCGGATCGTCGCCCATTCCAGGAGCGCCCATGGGCATGCCGGGTGCTGAGATGCCGCGAATGTTCGGCCGCTCCGCCAGCAGGCGGTCTATGGCCGCCATCGGGACGTGTCCCTCGACGACGTAGCCGCCGATCCGGGCCGTGTGACAGCCCTCCATCTCGTGCGGCACGCCAGCCGCCTGCTTGATCGGCGTGAGGTTCTCGGTGTTTTCGACTTCTACGTCGAAGCCGTGCTTGCGCGCGATCTCGACCCACGCGCCGCAGCACCCACAGGTCGGCGATTTCGCCACTGTCATGTGCGTGTCCGTGTGGTGCGCCTCTGCCGACACCGGCATTCCCAATCCGCCTGCCAGCAAGGCTGCGGCGATCCACCGTTTCTGCATTGTCCGATTTCCTCAAAGGTACCAGGTTAAAGCTTCACCGCCCGCAACCTGAGCGCGTTGCCGATCACCGAGACCGACGACAGGCTCATCGCGGCAGCCGCCAGCATCGGCGACAGCAACAGCCCGAAGACCGGATAGAGGATGCCCGCGGCGATCGGGACGCCGACCGAATTGTAGACGAAGGCGAAGAACAGGTTCTGCTTGATGTTGCGGATCGTCGCCGTCGACAGGTGGCGCGCCCGAACGATGCCGCCGAGATCGCCCTTCACCAGCGTCATGCCGGCGCTCTCGACCGCCACGTCCGCCCCGGTGCCCATGGCGATGCCGACGTCCGCGGCGGCGAGCGCCGGCGCATCGTTGACCCCGTCGCCGGCCACCGCCACGCAAGCGCCTTCGCCGCGCAGTCTTTCGACCAGCTTCTGCTTGTCGTCCGGCGACAGCCCTGCATGAACTTCGTCGATTCCGAGCGTCCTGGCCACCGCCTGCGCGGTGCGCTCGTTGTCGCCGGTCGCCATGACGATCCTGAGATTCGCCGCGTGCAGGGCCTTGATGGCCTCTGCCGTCGTCGCCTTGATCGGGTCGGAGACCGTCAAAAGTCCTGCCGCCTTGCCGTCGACCGCGAAGAACATCGCCGTCTTGCCGTCGGCCTCGAAGCGTTTGGCGTCCTCGTCGAGCGCCGCGAAGTCGATGCCCGCATCGGCCAGCATCGCGCGGTTGCCGAGGATGACGCTGCGGCCGTCGACAGTGCCCTTCACGCCCTTGCCGGTGACCGAATCGAAGGCGCTCGCGTCGACCGCTTCAGCGCCGCGCGCCTTTGCCCCATCGACGATCGCCTCGGCCAGCGGATGTTCCGAGCCGCGTTCCAGGCTCGCCGCCAGGCGTAGCAGCGCCGTCTCGTCGCCTTCGAGCGTGATCACGTCGCTCAAGCTCGGGCGCCCTTCCGTCAGGGTTCCCGTCTTGTCGATGACCAGTGTGTCGACCTTGGAAAAGCGCTCCAGCGCCTCGGCATCCTTGATCAGGACGCCTGCCGAGGCG
>JBBSUS010000353.1:0-3855 GCA_038234195.1 Hyphomicrobiales bacterium
ATCCTGCGCGACGAGTCGATGCATTGCAACTTCGGCATCGACCTGATCAACCAGATCAAGGCCGAGAACCCGCACCTCTGGACAGCCGATTTCAAGGCCGAGATCCGTGCCTTGTTCGAGCGCGCCATCGCGCTCGAGTACCGCTACGCCGAAGACACCATGCCTCGCGGGGTGCTTGGCATGAACGCATCCATGTTCAAGGGTTACCTGCGCTACATCGCCAACCGGCGGGCAACCCAGATCGGACTGGAAGAGCTCTATCCGAACGAGGAGAACCCCTTTCCCTGGATGAGCGAGATGATCGACCTGAAGAAGGAGCGCAATTTTTTCGAGACCCGCGTCATCGACTACCAGAGCGGTGGCGCACTGTCGTGGGACTGAACCGACGTCCGGGCTGCTCGACAGCTCGGCGAAGCAGTCCCGGACAGACCGGGCCCGAAGTTCGCGGCATAGCGGACAACGGCCGGGGCAAGAGATCAAGTTCCGCGGGGCGCGACACAACGACGCAGAAGCGATGTGCGCGAGCCGCCACCCGATTCACCGTACCGGGGCGTCCCTCCTGGGCAGACTCTGGACGGTGAATAGCCGTTCGCTTCCTCAAGTTCCGGAAGCGAACGGTTCCATGTCACCTTGATCAAGGAGAAACGTAATGGCAACTGCGAAAAAGGCGGCCAAGAAGGCGCCAGCAAGAAAGTCCGCGGCTAAGAAGAGTGCGGCCAAGAAGTCGCCGGCAAAGAAGGCGGCGAAGAAGTCGCCGGCCAAGAAGGCAGCCAAGAAGACGGCCGTCAAGAAGACCGCGACGAAGAAGACGGCGAAGAAGGCCGTCAAGAAGTCGCCGGCCAAGAAGGCAGCGAAGAAGTCGCCGGCCAAGAAGGCGGCGAAGAAGTCGCCGGCCAAGTAGGCAGCCAAGAAGTCCCCCGCGAAGAAGGCGGCAAAGAAGGCGGCCAAGAAAGCGCCCGCGAAAAAGGCGGCCAAGAAGGCGCCCGCCAAGAAGGCTGCCCCAGCGGCCGCCTCCCCGGCGGCGCCGGCCATGCCGGCGAAGACCTCGCTGAGTCCGCAAGCGGCCTGGCCGTTTCCGACCGGCAGCAAGCCCTGATTGACGTTCACGTCTATCGATCAACCCGGCTTCGGCCGGGTTTTTTATGGGTGCGGCTGCCCTGGCGACGGAGACGCGGCAGGGCCGCGGCTCATGCGATCAGCTGGGTGTCGGCAAAGCCGAACGAGGCGGGCAGCGAAGTGCCTGCACCTTCGGGTTTGCGTTCCGCGGGCGGCACTTCGGCGACCACCATGGGACGCGGTCGGTGCTGCACCGCCGGCGGCATCGCCGCGACGGCTTGCCGAGCGACCAGCTCCTTCTTCAGTGTCTCGATCTGTGCGCGGGCCTGCATCGTCTGCTGGTTGGCGAACAGACGGCTCTGGTCGATCTTGTACAGGCGGCAAGCGGCGGCCTGGAGCTTTCGCCCGTACCACCAGCGGCACGCCGCCCAGGTCATGACGCCGATCAGGACGAACGCCGCCGCGTGGCCGGCGATCAAAAGGACTTGAGGTACATCCATGGGCCTCAGTTCGGCCTGCCAGTCCGAAAGTTGAGATCCCCGCAGGCGCGATTCCCTGCTAAGCCCTCGGTCAGCGTGCGATCCGCCACATGATTCTGGCCACCCCGGCTGGCGATCTTGAGCGCGCCCATCCGATTGCCGAGCTGGGCGCAGCGGGCCAGCGGCCAGCCACGCTCCAGCCCATAGAGCAGCGCCGCCCGAAAGGCATCACCGCAGCCGGTGGGGTCGACGATCGCTTCGGCTGGCACGCCGGCCACGTGCGTCTTGTGTCCCTGCTCCCAGACATCGCAGCCTTCGGCGCCGAGGGTGACGACGATGCCGCGCAGCGAAGAACGGGACATGGTCTCGAGAGACATCCCGGTGCGCTCGCAAAGCATCCGGCCCTCGTAGTCGTTGACTGCCAGCCAGCTCGCCTGATCGACGAACCGGCGCAGCTCGGGGCCGTCGAACATCGGCAATCCCTGGCCCGGATCGAAGACGAACGGGATGCTGGCTTCGCCGAGCTGACGGGCGTGCTGCAACATGGCATCGCGGCCGTCGGGGGCGATGATGGCCAGCGCGATGTCGGCTCGGCGCGGAATGTCAGTCTCGTGCGCCGACTGCATGGCCCCCGGGTGGAAGGAAGTGATCTGATTGTTGTCGGCGTCGGTCATGATGAACGCCTGGGCCGTGAAGGCGTCTTCGACCATGCGCACGTGGTCTGTCGTCGAGCCCCAGCTGCGGATCCGGTCGACGTACTGGGCCCCGTCGCTGCCGACCGCGGCCAGAACGATGCCTTCACCGCCGATCGCGCTGAGGTTGTAGGCGATGTTGCCGGCGCAGCCGCCGAACTCGCGCCGCAGCGTCGGCAGGAGAAAGGACACGTTGAGGATGTGCAACTGATCGGCGAGGATCTGGTCGGCGAAGCGACCGGGAAAGACGGCGATCGTGTCGAAGGCGAGGGATCCGCAGATCAGTGAGGGCATCGGGTCTCCAAAGGGGTGTGCGTACGGCGGCGATATGAGGTTCAGGGATAGAAGAGTTCGACCGTGTAGCCCGCGACCCGGGCTCCGGTGGTGGCCAGGGTCAGTTGAAGCGCGGCGTCTGCGCCCGCGGGCAAGACGGGATCCATCTGGAAATCGCGCGGGAACAGCGCGCGACGGGCAATCAGTCGGCCATTGCCGTCGGTGAGGCTGAGATCGACCGACGGCAGGGCCACGACCGTCGCGGCGCGGCTGCGCAGGTTGACGGACAGCACGTAGGCATCGCGCCCGACGGCACGGGTCAGGGCGGTGCTTTCAACCCTGACGTCGTCGATTCGCCGCGGCGCCTCCACGGTGCAGCCGGCGACCTCGCACCAGACCAGCAGGGCGGGACGGGTGGACGGCCAGCGCGCTGCGATCGAATCGCGGAAATGGTGCAGCGTCTGCAGCGGCAGCAGCGCAGCGGACAACAAGGCTGCGATGCCGAGGGCGGCGCGCATCGGCGTGCGGGACCAGCGCGCCCGCCGCTCGGCGCGGCGCAGGAACTCCGGGGTACGGCTGTTTTCGAGCGGCAGGTCGCCGACGCCAGTGGCTTGCAGCTCGGCCTGTTCGACCTCGGCGGGCGTCAGGTTGTCGGCGAACAGGTCGGAGTCGAAGCGCGCATCGGAGAAGTCCGGGCGATCGCGTTCGAGGCTCTTCGAAGCCGAGGCCTTGTCGGCGCGGCGATTGCGAAAGAGATGGGCATCGATCCGGTCGCCGACATCGGCTTCGATCCTGTCGGAGGCCGATGCAGCGACCTCGGGCGGGACGGAGGCGAGGTCCGACACGGCGCCGTCCGGCTCGGCCCCCGCGGCCCCTGCGGACGCTTCCGGAGGCGACGGGTCGGGCGGGCGAGGGCGAGGACCGTCCTGGGTGTTCCACGATCCTGGCTCGTCCCGTTCCATGTCGAGCAACCCGTCGAGGGCGTTGAAGATCTCGCCGCAGCGACCGCAGCGCACCCAGCCCTCGGACACTTTCAGCTGGTCCTGCACGACCCGAAATACCGTCGTGCAGCCGGAGCATCGTGTGGCCAGACTCATCGGGAAATCATGCCACGCGCGATTCGACGCGCCGGGTCGACGCCATCAGGATCCAGCCCTCTTCGCAGTCCGCGACGCGAAGCGAGACCCAGGGCGCGTAGGCGGCGCACAGCTCGTCGGCCTGACGCTCGAGGATGCCGGCCAGGATCAGGGCCAGGACCACATCGGTACGTGTTGCCGAGAGCAGCTGGCGCATCGTGAGGCCTTCGCCGCGGTGGTCCAGACGGGTGATCGTCAGGCTCGAGTGAAGATAGATCA
>JBBSUS010000354.1:0-3840 GCA_038234195.1 Hyphomicrobiales bacterium
CACCATCTTCATTGCGGTGGTATCGATGTCCGCCCGCATTCGAAGTGCGAGCGCCACGATTTCCTCGCCGAGCGTCGTCGGCGCCAGTCGTTGCCCATCGCGCTCGAAGACCGCGAAACCGGCGATCGCCTCGACCTGCCGCAAACGGCGGAAGACGGTCGTGTGGTGGGTGCCGAGGCGGGCGGCCGCCTGCGGCAGCGACCCGGTTTCAGCGATCGCGCCGACAAGGCGAATGTCGTCCCACGTCAGCATGTCCAGCCCGTGCCCCATCGGCGCCTCCGTCGTTGTCCAAACCGCGAAACTGCAACATACCCATTGCACTGTCGCAATCAACGAGGTGGTGATTTCCAAGACATATTGCGCTTATCTTCACAGCAGACATCGACGCCAGGAAAGGACATTTCGATGAGCGATCATGGCATCCATCACGTCACGGCCATCGCAGGACCGGCCAGCCGGAACGCCGATTTCTACACCCGCGTCCTCGGACTTAGGCTGGTCAAGAAGACGGTGAACTTCGACGACCCGGGGACCTATCACCTCTATTACGGCGACAAGGCCGGATCGCCCGGCACGATCCTGACCTTTTTTCCCTGGGAACACGCCGCGCCCGGACGGCTCGGCGTCGGCGAGGCGCAGGAAACCGTCTTTCGCATTCCGGAAGGTTCGATCGGGTGGTGGACCCACCGGCTGATCGAAAAGGGCGTCGACCACGACAGGCTGACCAAGCGGTTTGGCGAGACGGTCCTCTCGTTCCGTGACCCGGACGGCATGCGTCTGGCGCTGGTCGCAGTGCCGGAAGCTGCAGTTGAACCCGGCTGGTCGGCGAGCGAGATTCCCGTCGAGCACGCGATCCGCGGATTTCATTCGGTCAGCCTGCTCGTCGAGGAAAAGGCTCCGACCGCCGCGATTCTCACCGGCGTTCTCGGCTTTACGGAGGGGCCGTCCGAGGAGACGACCACGCGCTTCGCCGTGCCGGGCAACCCGCTCGGCGGCATCGTCGATATTCGGGCGGTCGGTGGTTTCCTCAAGCCGCGCTTCGGGACGGGCTCGGTGCATCACATCGCGTTTCGAGCGGCGGACGACGCGGAAGAAGCGGAGATGGTGAGAAAACTTGCCGAAGACCACGGCATCACCACCACCGAGCAGAAAGACCGCAACTACTTCCGATCGGTCTATTTCCGTGAGCCCGGCCACATCCTGTTCGAGATTGCGACCGACATACCGGGCTTCGCGATCGACGAGCCGCAAGACAGCCTCGGCGAGACGCTGAAGCTGCCCGCGGGGCTGGAGGCGCATCGCGAGACGATCGAAGCGGCCCTCCCCGCCCTCGAAGTCACGCTCGATCGCGCCCCGGCCGTCTGACGCCGCACCGGTTGGCGAGCCGGGGCTGTCACGGCCCCGGCTACAACGGAGGAACGAAACCATGACGACAGCACTGAACACTTCGGCCGTTTCGAGCCATCACCATCGCTTCGTCGAAGCGTCGTTGCCAGGTCGTCTGCCGCTCCTGGCACTCCACGGAACGGGCGGCGACGAAGCGGACCTCCTGCCGCTTGCCGGTCTCGTCGCACCGGGCGCGGCGATCCTGTCACCGCGGGGGTCCGTCATGGAACACGGCATGCCGCGTTTCTTCCGCCGGCTTGGCGAGGGCGTCTTCGACGAGGTCGACCTGGTCGCGCAAACCCATGCGCTCGCCGACTTCATCATCGCTGGGCGAGAGGCCTACCATCTTGAGGCACCGGTCGCACTCGGCTTTTCCAACGGCGCCAATATCGCGGCGGCGATGCTGATGTTGCGACCGGAGGCCCTTTCCGGCGCGATCCTGATCCGGCCGATGGTTCCCTTCGCCTCGGCACCGGGTAACGCTTCGCTCGACGGCAAGCCCGTGCTCGTCCTGTCCGGCGCCATGGATCCGCTCATGACGCCGGACAATCCCGAACGGCTCGTTGCACAACTGCAAGCCAGAGGCGCCACCGTGGAGCATCGGGTCGTGCCGAGTGGCCATGCCCTCGGCCAAGCCGACGTCGCCCTCGCCAAGGCCTGGTACGATCGGTACGCGTCCGGCGCCTCTGTGCCGGGCGGGATCGAACTGGACTGAGCGCAAACATTTCTACATGACGCCGGGCATCGCGGTCGATCGTAGCGCCGTCTGGGGAAGGACCTGCAACCATGTCTCACCGCGTTCTCGTCCTTTACGGCTCCTACCGCCGAGATCGCATGGGCATCCGGCTCGCGAATTTCATCGTCGAGGGGTTCACGCGGCGCGGCCACGACGTCGAGCTGATCGACGCCAAGGCCGTAGGCTTGCCCATGCTCGACCGCATGTACAAGGAATACCCTGCCGGCGAGGCGCCTCAAGCACTGGAGACGCTTGCCCGCAAGATCGTCGCGGCCGATGCCTTCGTCTTCGTGACCGGCGAATACAATTGGGGCGTCCAGCCGGGCCTCAAAAACCTGACCGATCATTTTCTCGAGGAATAGTTCTGGCGGCCCGCCGCGATCGCCAGTTATTCCGCCGGTCGCTTCTCGGGCGTCAGAGCCGGTCTGGCCTGGCATGGGACGCTGTCGGAGATGGGCATGGTGGTCGTCTCCTCGACCCTGTCGGTGGGCCCGGTAGCGGCGACCCTCGACGAGACCGCGCATCCGACCGGAAAGCCCGGCGAGGCGCTGGAAAAGGCCTTCGCCCGCTTCGCTCCCGATCTTGAATGGTGGGCCGACGCCACGAAGGCGCAGAAGGCAAAGGCGCCGCCGCCTTACTGAACTTCGCGACGATGGCTGGGGGCTTGCCGCCATCTACCCCCGCGCCCCTTCGCCTTCTGGACGCGGGGGTCGAGAGGGCCGAACAGGACTGGCGGCATTGCGAACGTCGTGTTTTCTCCAGCGCGAGGAGATCAGGCCCAATCACCATCGCGCGATGGCGTTTTGTTTCCCATGGTCGTTTCGCAATCCGGCGACCGCTTGACCGATCATGCGCTCAAGGCTGGGCCGCGAGGCTCTGTCGTACGGCCAGAAGCCCGGTATGATGACGGTGCAACGCGTCGATGAGTTCCGCTGACGGGGCCGTGGTCGTTTCCGCAACGGCAATCGCCGCATCGAGAGCCGCGACACCCTGGCTTGCGCCCGATTGGCTCACAGCCGAACGCTTTGGAAGAGACGGGGCCATCGACACCTCACGGCGCCCGCCGGTGGCATCGATCTGGGCGCTGGCCTCGGCGACGTCGCTCGCCTTGGGCAGGTTCCAGAAACTCGCCGAGATGAGCAGCGACCCGAACAGCGCGAAGAAGACACCGGAGCCAACCTTTTGCAGCTTGATGGTCAAGCTCGCGCCGCCAAACTCCGCCGACTGGCTCGCGTCGGCGCCGAGCGCGGCAAACAGCCGCCAGCCCATCCAGATCGAAGCCCCACCGATGAGGACGATGATGATCCGTTCCGCACCGCGGATCAGGATGAAGGCCGTGAGCCAGTCCATGGCGCTCTCCTTTTTAGATTTGCCGGCGCCGTGGCTCGCGCGGATCGGCTCCGTTCGAGCGCACGACCCGTGAGAAAGGCGCCACGCCCGCAAAAAGAAGATGCGTAAACATAGGAATCCAGGATGTTGGCGCGCGCATCCCAAGCCTTCGGTTCTAGAATTTCGAGCGCATGTGCCGAAGGGTTTTGACGGCTTCGGCAGGATCGGCGATGTCGAGCGCTTCGCCGCTTCTGCGCCGGACCGCGTCGAGCGACTGAACAGTCCGCGGACCGAGATAGCCGTCGACCGCACCCACCGGATATCCAAGTTTTCCGAGCAGCCGTTGCATCTCCCGCACGTCTTCGGCGCCACCAGGATCGAGTTTGGAA
>JBBSUS010000355.1:0-3833 GCA_038234195.1 Hyphomicrobiales bacterium
AAGCGAGCGATCAATGCTTTGGCGATCGGCTTGACATCGCGGCGGGGGATCGTGCGGAAGAGGATGAGCTCGAGAAGTTCGTAATCGGCAAGCGCTCCTTGGCCGGCCTCCGAGAAGCGCTCGCGCAGACGGTCGCGGTGGCCGTCATGATGCTTGGCGACGGCCTTGGACGGGCCGGGCGGGGACGTGGGTTCGGCGGGCTTGCTGGCTCTGGCCCCGGCTTCGAAGAGCCCTGCCAAGACGTCGCGCCGTTCGGTTTCCGCGAACGGATTCTGATGCCCGCCATCGCGATCTTCCCGATCGTCGGGTTCGTCCGCGTCGTCGAAGCCGCCGGGTTTCGCCATCTGGCCTAGCGGTCCGACAGGGCTTCGGTGTCCATCTGAAGGCCCGGTGTGTCGAGACCTCCCGGGGAAAGCGTGAAGATTTCGCAGCCCGTCTCGGTGACGCCGATCGAATGCTCGTACTGAGCGGTCAGTGAGCGGTCGCGGGTCACCGCGGTCCAGCCGTCATTGAGGATCTTCACATGCGGCCGACCGAGATTGATCATCGGTTCGATCGTGAAGATCATCCCCGGCTTCATCTCCGGCCCTTCGCCGCGGCGGCCGTAATGCAGGACGTTCGGCGCGTCGTGGAAAAGCTTTCCCACGCCGTGGCCGCAGAAATCACGCACCACCGAACAGCGCTCGCCCTCGGCGTAGATCTGGATCGCCTCGCCGATGTCACCGACGTGTCCGCCGGGCCTGACCGCCTCGATACCGATCATCAGCGCACGATAGGTCACCTCGCACAGCCGCTCGGCGGCGCGTTTCACCTTGCCGACGAGATACATGCGCGAGCTGTCGCCGTGCCAGCCGTCGACGATCAACGTCACGTCGATATTGACGATGTCGCCTTCCTTGAGCGGCTTGTCGTTGGGAATGCCGTGGCAGACGACATGGTTGATCGAGGTGCAGACGCTCTTGGTGTAGCCGCGATAATTAAGGGTCGCCGGAACCGCATCGTGTTCGAGCGCGAAGTCGACGACGAAATCGTCGATTGCCTGGGTGGTCACACCCGGCTCGACGATCGCCACCAGACCATCGAGGCATTGCGCGGTAAGTTGCGAGGCGCGGCGCATTCCGCCGAAGGCCGACAGATCGTAAAGACGGATCGCGCCGGTGTTGCGGGCCGGATTGGCTTCGGCTTCGAGATAGGTTGTCATGGGCGCCGCACAGGGTCGATGATGGGGATCGCGGTGGTCGGAAAAATGCCGGTCAGTGTGATGTCGCACCGAACGGCAAAGGCTTCAACCCCTCGACGCATCGCGATAACGAAGGCTTGGGCGTAGGCCGGGTCGAGATCGGCGGCCAAGGCGAGGCGATCGCAGTCGGCTCGCTGGACGACGTAGAGCATCATGGCGCGGTCGCCGGCCGCGACGCGGTCACCGAGCTCGAGGAGGTGCTTGGAACCACGGTTTGTAACGCAATCTGGAAACTCGGCGAGACCTGTCTGCCGCATGAGATGGACGTTCTTGACCTCCACATAGACGGGGCGGTCCGTCTCGCCGCCTGGCTCCACGTAGAGGAGGTCGACACGCGAATTGAGGCCATATCTGACCTCGCGCCGGGCCGGACCGAGCCCGGCAATCGCGGGGACAAGCCCCGCGGCCACCGCTTCTTCCGCCAGACGGTTCGGCAGACCGGTGTTCAGCCCGACAAGCGTTCCATCAGCCTCGATGATTTCGAGGGTCAGAGCGAGTTTGCGGTTCGGGTTTGCTGCACGCGACAGCCAGACACGCGCGCCCTCGGTTTTGAGACCCATCATCGCGCCCGGATTGGGGCAATGGACGGTGACGGGCCCTGCCTCGCCATCGATGATGACATCGGCAAGGAAACGCTTGTAGCGCTGAACGAGCCGTGCGGGGATGAGCTGCGAGGGGAAGAGTGCCATGAGGTGCGCTTAGCGTCGGCGGACGTGCGGCGTCAAAGGCGTGGATTGCTGAGTGCCTTTTCGCTGAAGAATTCGAGTGAGACTTGCAACGATCTCACCGCCTCCTTCCGCCTTGCGATTTTCCCATTTCTCGCATCCGGTGCCGCCAGTCGAACAGACCGAGCGGGCCTTGAGATAAGCCGTCGCCGAGTGCGCGTCCGTCAACCGAACAGGGTATCGCCCTGTTCGTCGATCATGCGCCGGGCCTTTTGAAGCGAAGCCGATTCTGCCGCATCGCGCACTGGAAACAGGTCGGCGCGTATGAGGCGGTGCCGCTTCGCCTCGCCATCGACGGTCTTTTCGATGACGGCCGACAATCGAAACTGTCCACCCTCCTGCATCGGTGTCGGTGTGATGGTGAAGTCCTTGTAGAACTCCGCTTCGCCGATGATTTCCAGATCCTCGGAAGGGGCGGGACTGCCGCCAAACAGACGTTTGAGAAAGGACATGGGCACTCCGTTGACGAAAGGGCGAGGGCAGGGCGTTCATCAGGGCGTTCTGGTCGGCAGTGATCGCGCCGGTGCCATCCGCAAGTCTGGTTTGCCGACCCTGATCACCAGCAGGATAGGCGTTCGAGGCCATGTCGAACCGCCTAAGCCGTTTCTTTGACGTAGCGACCCGGTGCGTCTTCTATCGGCTTCAGCTTGCCGCCGCCGGGCGCGCGCGCCTTGACCCGGTCGCCGCCGACCTTGTTTTCGGTGATCCATTCCTGCCAATGCGGCCACCAGGAACCCTGCGTCTCCTTGGCCGCGAGCAGCCAGTCTTCGTAACTCGCCGTGTCGCGCGGCGCAGCACCCGTCCAGAACTGGTACTTCTTTCTGGCGGGCGGGTTGACGACGCCGGCAATGTGGCCCGAGCCGGTCAGGACGTATTTAACCTTCGAGCCGAAGGCGCTGCTGCCGACGAACACGCTGCGCGCAGGCGCGATATGATCTTCTTTGGTTGCCAGATTGTAGATCGGGATCGTCACCTTGGAGAGGTCGAGCCGCACCCCGTCGATCTCCATCTTGCCGCGTGACAACTTGTTCTCATGGTAGCAATTGCGCAGGTAGAAGAGGTGGTTCGCCTTCGGCATGCGGGTTGAATCGGCGTTCCAGTACAAAAGGTCGAAGGGCATCGGCTCTTTGCCCTTCAGATAGTTGTTGACGAAGTAGGGCCAGATCAGGTCGCCCGAGCGAAGAAGGTTGAAGGCGGTCGCCATCTGCGACCCTTCGAGATAGCCTTTCTGTCCCATCGCCTTTTCGAGATTCTTCAGCTGGCCTTCGTCCACGAAGACCTTCAGGTCTCCCGCATGGGTGAAATCAATCTGCGTCGTCAGGAAGGTCGTCGAGGCGATGCGGTCGTCACCCTTGGCCTTGAGGTAGGCCAGTGACGCGCCGAGCAGCGTGCCGCCGACGCAATAACCGATCGTATTGACCTCTTTCTCGCCGGTCGCCGTTTCCACCGTATCGAGCCCGAAGGCGATGCCTTCGTTGATGTATTCGGCCCAGCCCTTTTCGGCTTGCTCGTCGTCCGGATTGACCCAGGAGATGACGAACACGGTATGTCCCTGCTCGACGAGCCAGGCGATGAACGACTTCTCCGGGTTGAGGTCGAGGATGTAGAACTTGTTGATCCAGGGCGGCACGATCAGCAGCGGGCGCTTGAACACCGTGTCGGTGTTTGGCGCATACTGGATGATCTGGCAGATGTCGTTCTCGGCGATGACCTTGCCCGGGGTCAGCGCCATGTCGCGGCCGACCTGGAACTTCGAGCGGTCGGTCTGGCGGACCTTCAAGGTGCCATTGCCGGCGATCATGTCCTCGGCGAACATCTTCATGCCGCGTACAAGGTTCTCGCCGTTCGATTCGATGGTGTCGCGGTAG
>JBBSUS010000356.1:0-3821 GCA_038234195.1 Hyphomicrobiales bacterium
ACGGTGCAGGGCGAGGTTCTCGAACTGCTGCGCGACATGCAACGCGACCTCGGCACAGAGGTCCTCCTGATCACCCACGACATGGGCGTCGTTGCCGAGATGGCCTCGCGTGTCGTCGTCATGCGCCACGGCCGGGTCGTCGAGACCGGCACCACGGAGGCGATCTTCGAACGCCCGCGCGAGGCTTATACAAAGGAATTGCTCGCCGCCGTGCCGCGCATCGGCTCGGGCACCTGCCGCGTCGAAAGCCGCGCGGTCGCGGCGGTGACCGGTGACGGCGGTCCCATCATCCCGATCGTCTCCGTCACCGACCTCGCTGTGCGCTTCGATCTGCGCGGCGGCCTTCTCAATCGCGTCGACCGTCGCGTCCATGCGGTGGAAGGCGTCAGTTTCGATATCGCCCCGGCCGAGACCCTTTCGCTCGTCGGCGAATCGGGCTGCGGCAAGTCGACAACCGCCAAGGCGCTCGCCGGTCTCGTGCCCTATGCCGGGAACATCGTCGTCTCCGGCAAGAACATGGCCGGCCTGCCGCGCGGCGAGGCCAAGGCTATGCGCCGCAATGTCCAGATGATCTTCCAGGATCCCTTCGCCTCCCTCGACCCGCGCATGACCGTCGGCGATCTCATCGCCGAGCCGATGCTGATCCACGGTATCGCCACCGGCACCGAGCGTCGCGACCGAGTCGCCGATCTCCTCTCCCGTGTCGGCCTGACGGCCGACCAGATGCAGCGCTATCCGCACGAATTCTCCGGCGGCCAGCGCCAGCGCATCTGCATCGCCAGAGCTCTGGCGCTCAGACCGAAGCTGATCATCGCCGACGAGAGCGTTTCGGCCCTCGATGTGTCGGTGCAGGCGCGCGTTCTCGAACTGCTGCGCGAACTGCAAGCCGAATTCGGCATCGCCTATCTCTTCATCTCCCACGACATGGCCGTGGTCGAGAACATCTCCGACCGGGTCGCCGTCATGTATCTCGGCCAGATCGTCGAGATGGGCACCCGCGACCAGATCTTCGCCAATCCTCAACACCCTTACACCCAGCGGCTGATCGCTGCCGTGCCGGTGCCCGATCCGAAGCGCCGCCGGGCGCAGTTCCCGCGCCTCGACACGGAAATCGCCAGTCCCGTCCGCAAGCTCGGCGACGCGCCGCGGCGCCTGGCGCTGACCAACCGTGGCGACGGCCATCTGGTGGCGGCATGAGCGACGCGATGACGACGTCCGACCCCATCGCGCAGACCCAAGCGGACGACCGCACGGTTCTGTCGCTCGGCGATTTCTCGCTGCGCTTTGCGCCGGGCAAGAATCTCGTCGACGGCATCGGATTTTCGGTGAGGCGCGGCGAGACGCTGGCGATCGTCGGCGAATCGGGCTGCGGCAAGAGCGTCACTGCCCTGGCGCTGATGGGACTCCTGCCCATGCCGCCGGCGCAGATCGTCTCGGGCAGGGCGATCTTCGAGGGCGAGGACGTGTTCGCCATGTCCGCCTCGGTGCGGGCCAATCTTCGCGGCAACCGCATTTCGATGATCTTCCAGGAGCCGATGACCTCGCTCAACCCGGCCTTTACCGTCGGCGACCAGATCGTCGAGGGCATCCGCCGTCACCAGGACCTGTCGAAATCCGACGCCCGCAAGCTGGCCCTGGAGACCCTGCGAAAAGTTCGCATTCCGGCTCCGGAAACCCGCCTCGACAATTATCCGCACCAGCTGTCCGGCGGCATGCGCCAGCGGGTGATGATCGCGATGGCCCTGGCGAATTCGCCCCAGCTCTTGATCGCCGACGAACCGACGACGGCGCTCGATGTCACCATCCAGGCGCAGATCCTGGCGCTGATCGACGAACTGCGCCGCGAGACGGGGACGGCGGTCATCCTCATCACCCACGATCTCGGCGTCGTCGCCGAAAGCGCCGACCGTGTCGCGGTGATGTATGCCGGCCATATCGTCGAGACCGGGCCGGTCGCCAAGGTGTTCGGCGACCCGCAGCATCCCTATACGATCGGCCTGATGGGGGCGATCCCGTCGCTGGGCTTGCGTTCGGAAAAGCTGGCGACGATCCCCGGCACGGTCCCTGCCATCGAGCACATGCCGGTCGGCTGCCGCTTCGCCCCGCGCTGTCCTTTCGCGCAGGAGCGCTGTTTCCAGGCGCCGCCGATTTTGACGCCCATCGCCGGCAACGGCGACCGGGACCACGACCATGGCGTCGCCTGTTTCTTCGCGCCGCTCGAAGCGCATTTCGAGGAGGTTGCCTGATGCGCATGACCCCTTCGAGCCACGTCAGGCAGGACAGGGGACTGCCGATCACTGTCCGCCCGTCGGGCGAACGTCCGATCCTGGAGACGCACGATCTCGTCAAGCATTTCGGCGGCGGCCGGCAATGGCTGAAGCGTTCGCCGCTGGTTCAGGCGGTGAACGGCATCACCATGCGCGTGTTCGAGGGGGAAACGCTGGCCGTCGTCGGCGAATCCGGCTGTGGCAAGTCCACCCTCGGACGCTTGCTGATCCGCCTTCTGGCGCCCACCTCCGGCGACGTCATCTATCGCGGCCGCAATCTCGGCAATCTGTCCGCGCATGACATGCGCGACCTGAGGCGCGAACTGCAGATCGTCTTCCAGGACCCGTTCGCCTCGCTCAATCCCCGCATGACGGTGACCGACATCGTCGGCGAGCCGATCTGGCTGCACGAGAAGCTGTCGAAGGCCGAACGCCGCGACCGGGTGCTGGAGATCTTCGAG
The DNA here is from genome assembly GCA_038234195.1 of Hyphomicrobiales bacterium. GTDB lineage: Bacteria > Pseudomonadota > Alphaproteobacteria > Rhizobiales > Rhizobiaceae > Aurantimonas. The sequence continues at coordinate 2,729 of JBBSUS010000356.1, forward strand.
ACCGTCGGACTGCGCCCGGACATGGCCGACCGCTATCCCCACGAATTCTCCGGCGGCCAGCGCCAGCGCATCGGCGTCGCAAGGGCCTTGGCGGCCAAGCCCAGCCTGATCCTCGGCGACGAGCCGGTTTCGGCCCTCGATGTTTCGATCCAGGCGCAGATCGTCAATCTGCTCGAAGAACTGAAGGACCGGCTGAAGCTGACATTGGTGATCGTCGCCCACGATCTTGCCGTAATCAAGCACATGAGTGACCGGGTCGCCGTCATGTATCTCGGCGAGATCGTCGAACTGGCAGAGACCGATGATCTCTATGCCGATCCGCTCCATCCTTACACGCAGGCGCTTCTGGCCGCGATCCCGCAGGCGAGCGCCACCGCCAAGGGCGCGATCCAGCCGCTCGAAGGCGATGTGCCGAGCCCGACGAAGCCGCCGTCCGGCTGCCGGTTCCACACTCGCTGCCCGCACGCCCGTGCGCTCTGCACGAAGGAGCGGCCGGTGCTCGAATACGCCGGCGGCGACACCGCCGGTGACCGCAGCGTCGCCTGCCATTTCTGGCAGGAAATCCAGGCCGCCGGCTCCAGCGCCCGGCCGATCGCACCGCAGAGCGATGCGCTGAAGACCCGGCTGAAGCTCTTCAACGCGCGCCAGGCCGGCCACGCCGACCCCATTGCCACGCCGGCCGGGGCTTCGGCTCCGGCCACGGCATCCCTCCGGACCGAAGCCAACGAAGGAACCCGACCATGAGACATTCGATCAAGCTCACCCTCGTCGCGGCAGCGCTTCTGACGACGACCTCAGCCTACGCCCAGGCCTTTCGCATCGGCCTCAAGGAGGACCCGGACGTTCTCGATCCCGACCGCGCCCGCACCTATGTCGGGCGCATCGTCTTTACCTCGCTCTGCGACAAGCTCGTCGACATCACGCCGAAGCTCGACTTCGTGCCGCAACTGGCGACCTCCTGGTCGTGGAACGACGACAAGACCAAGCTGACCTTCAAGCTGCGCGACGGCGTGACCTTCCACGACGGCTCGAAATTCGATGCGGCAGCCGTGAAAGCCAATATCGAACGCTCGATCTCGCTGCCGGATTCCAA
>JBBSUS010000357.1:0-3812 GCA_038234195.1 Hyphomicrobiales bacterium
ACTGGCCCGAGGCATAGGCGTCGCTGGAGGAGACGAAGGTGTAGTCGAAGCCGAAGCGGTCGAGGAACGCTCGGAGGCGGGCGTGGTTGTGGGCCGCAAAGCTGGGATCTTTGGTCGAAAACGGGTCGGGACTGCGCGATAGCGGCTTGCCGAGATGGCTTTCCAGCATCGCCTTGTTCGGCACGTTGTCCGGCACCTTGCGCAGGCCGTCCATGTCGTCGGAGAAGCACAGGAGCTTGGTTGCCACCCTGTCTTCCGTCAGCACCCGAAACGCGTGCCGCACCATCGCAGTGCGAGCCACCTCGCCGAACGTGCCGATATGCGGCAGGCCGGAGGGGCCGTAGCCGGTTTCGAACAGCACCTCGTCCGGCGTGCCCTTTGCCGCGAAGCGCGAGAGCAGCTTGCGCGCCTCCTCGAACGGCCAGGCATTCGAGCTTGACGCCTCTGCGGCAAGGGCCGCAGGCTCGATCGTATCGGCGGTCTCACTCAGCCGTCCGGGGCTCTGCATTCTCGTTCCTCATCGATATAAGGCGTGGCGTCGGGCGCAGGGCGCCGAAGGACAGGCCGTGAGGTCTAGAAAGAAGCCTGCGGCGCGTCAACAAAGCGGCTCGATCCGCAACGCGTCGCTCTCGACCCCGTCTGGAGAATGGCCCGCTTCCTTCGCGCCATGGTTCCTGCGGAGCGGCCGACAGCCTCGGGCCGCCAAACCGTCTTGTGACGACCCGATCGCTTGCCTAGCTAAAGCTGCGACGCACACGGAACAGAAGGCGGACACAGATGTCGACACCGGAACCGCAGGACGCGCTTGTCCATCTCATGGTCTCGATGGCCGCAGCGGACGGGGCAATCAGCCCGAGAGAGTTGCGAGAACTCGGCGAGATCCTGCGCACGCTGCCGGTTTTCGAGGGCTTCGATGTGCGCCGTCTCGACACGATTGCCGGGCAATGCAGCGCCATTCTCGATCAGCCCGACGGCATCGACAGGATCATCGCCAATGTCCGCGACGGTGTGCCCGAAAAGCTCCACGAGACCGCCTACGCGCTTGCCGTTGAGGTCGCCTCGGCCGACATTCAGGCAACCCAGCCGGAGCTGCGCTTTCTTCAGATGCTGCGCGACGAACTCGGCCTCGACCGCCTCGTCACCGGCGCGATCGAGCATTCCGCGAGGGTCCGATACCGCCGCCTGTAACCGACAAGCCGACAAGCGTCAGAACGCGCTGACGGGAAAATAGCGAAGCAAGAGATCCGTGAAGATCTTCTTCTCGACGATCTGGCCGATGGCGTAGTCGATCGACTGTGCCAGCGCCGTGTCGCCCTTGGGAACCGCGATCGAAAGGCCCTCCCCGAGGAAGCGGTCCGACAGGAATGGCCCGCCCGAAAACGCGCAGCAATCCGCCGCGGCATCGCTTTCGATCCAGAAGGACAGGCCGACCCCGTCGCCGTAATAAGCGGCCACTGACCCGGCACGAACCGCGGCCAGCGCATCGTCCCTTGTCTTGAAGGACTGCACCTTCGCGTCGGGAAAGAACGCCCTCAGCATCGCGCCATGAGCGCTTCCTGCGGTGACGGCGACCGTTGCCCCGTCGATGGCTTTGCCGATCGGCTCGGCGAGCATTGCGGATTTGCGCGTCACGAAGCGGCCGGGGTAGCGGAAATAGGGTTCGGAGAAGGCAAAATCCTGGCGCGTGACCGGGGTCGCGGCCAGGCCCATGACCGCCGCCTCGCCGTCACCACGCTTCAGCGCGGCGACCGCGTCGTCGAAGGGCATCGCCTCGATCTGGCAGCGTGCCAGTACGTCGAGCTCCTTGCAGATCGCCCGGACGAGATCGACGTTGAAACCGATCAGCCGTCCACGCGGATCGAGAAAGTTGAAGGGTGGATAGTCGGTCGTCGTCAGGAAGCGGATGCGCTTGCGGGTGCCCATATCCGGCCGCTTCATGCGCTGGCGCTGATCGAGGAAGTTCGGCGTGGCCCCGACCGGCTCGCCGGGCTGCGTGCTTGCCGTGCGCCGGCTTGGGATAGGGTGGCTTGGAGGAAGCTCTTTGGCGCTAGGCTCACTTGACCCGGTATCGCCGGGTGTACCCTGCGCCTGCGCGGCCGCGGACCATGTCTGCGAATATCCGCCGGCGGCGAGCCCGCAAACAACCGCTCCGATCAAAAGAATCAACTTTAACGAGCTGAATACCCGCATAGATTAGTTTCCCCCAAGTCATCGGCCGCTGAAACTGCCCGGGGCGGGTCGTTCGAGAACGACAGGCCGATCTCGGGCGTTATACATGCTGCACGACAACAATCCCGACGTCGCGGATTTGGCGCGAACTTACGTCCACCCGGCGCCTCCGCGCAATGGCGCTCGTCGCAGGCTGCCGACCCCTCATCGCTTCGCCGATCAGCACTTCGAAACCCGTCTTCACGAACACCAAGCGCACGGCCCGACTGTCCCACGCGGCGAAGACGCTGTCATGCGGGCACTGGGCATTCCAGCCGATCGCATACAGGCGGCCCGCACGGCGGCTCTCGCCCATGGCACCGATCTGGCCAGCGAGATGATCGCCGCCGGCGCGGTCGAACCGGAGGTGCTGGCCGGGGCGATCGCCGTTCATCTCGGCCTGCCCGTCGAGCATATCGCCGCGTCGGACCGGATCGTCGGCAAGGCGGCTGCGGGTCAATTCGGGTTGCCCAAGTTGCTGAAGACCTGCGACGAACGCCTCGTCACCAAGGTATTCATGGTACCGCGGCTTGAAAACCTCGAAGGCCTCGCTGTCCTGTTGGCCAGGCTGCCACGTCTTCGTGCCATGGCGCGCATCAGCACTTCTGCCGATCTCAAGCGCGCTCTGGCCCGGGACACTCTGACCACCCGGCTCGAAGCGGCAACCCTCGGCCTAGCCCCGAGACAACCGCGATGTTCGGCACGCACCGTAGTCGAGGCCGGTCAGGCCGCGTCGGTGATGCTTCTGCTCTTCGCATTTGTCGCCTGCCTCATCGAATACACCGCAACGACCCTTGCGGTCTTGCATCCGCTGGCCGCGCTGGTCTTCGGCGCCTGCCTGTTCCTGCGCCTGGCCGCCGTTCTGACCCCGACCAGGGTTCTGAACCGCGACAGTCGGCCGGCGGCGGTTCCATCACCCGTCGCCGAGGCCTCGCCCTCACCGGTGCCGCTCTACTCCGTGCTCGTGGCCCTCTATCAGGAATCGGCAGTCGTCGAACGGCTCGTGACCGCGCTCGACCGGCTGGACTGGCCGAGAAGCTGCATCGAAATCAAACTGGTCTGCGAAGAGGACGACAGCGAAACGATCGTCGCCGTGAATCGTGCGATCGCAGGGCGGGCGCAGTTCGAGATCATCCTCGTGCCGCCGTCTCTGCCGCGCACCAAACCAAAGGCGCTCAACTTTGCCCTGCCGCTCACCGCGGGCGAATTCCTGGTGCTCTACGACGCCGAGGACGAACCCGACGCCGGCCAGTTGAAGGAAGCCTTTCACGCGTTTCGTGGCGGGCCACCGGAACTCGCGGCCCTGCAGGCACCGCTCGTCATTCGCAACGGGACACGCAACTGGCTGACCGCTCTCTTCGCCCTCGAATATGCCGCCCTGTTCCGGCGCTTCCTGCCTTGGCTGGCGCGCTTCCAGATGCCGCTGCCGTTGGGAGGCACGTCGAACCATGTCGCGCGCCGGCATCTCGTCGCCGTCGGCGGCTGGGATTCCCACAACGTCACCGAGGACGCCGACCTCGGCATGCGGCTCAAGCGCAACGGCTTTCACGTTGGAACGCTGACCTTGCCCACCTACGAGGACGCACCGGAAATCGCCTCCGTCT
>JBBSUS010000358.1:0-3805 GCA_038234195.1 Hyphomicrobiales bacterium
CAGCCAGGGGATTCGGGTGATGGCGGTGCGGCCGGGAATCATCGAGACCGAGATCCACGCCTCTGGCGGCGAGCCCGACCGGGTGGCGCAGATCGCTCCGAGCCTGCCGACGGGACGCGCGGGCACGGCGGAAGAGGTTGCACGCGCGATCCTGTGGCTTGCGTCGGACGACGCCAGCTACTCGGCCGGTGCGATCCTCGACGTATCGGGTGCGCGTTCGATCGTGCCGTAACGGCATGTGAGGCCGACCGCGCGAACAAAGCGTTGAGGGCTCGTGAAAATCCGCGGCGTTATGGTAGCCTAATGCTCCAATTCATGGGCATGCAACAAGAGGTTCACCTGTCCTGATGGGAGGCACCATGTTCGCGCAGTCATACACCGCGTTCGCTCAACCTCGACACTCACTTGACCGAGCCGTGAGACGCGGCCTGCTTGCAGGTCTGGTTTTCGGCCTCGTCTCTGGCTTCGCTTTGCCGGCCGCGGCCTCGGCGCCGCCTGTCAACTCCTCCGGACAGGACTATCGCGACGACCGCTCGACCGGCGCGTTGCTGATCCATTCGCTCTACAATGCCATCAACCGGCACGAATTCCTGCGCGCCTGGTCCTATTTCGGCGAGGCCGCCAATCCGCCCAGCTTCACGGAGTTCGCCAAGGGCTACGAGAAAACCGACCATGTGCGTCTCAAGCTCGGAAAGGTGAGGGAGGAGGGGGCAGCCGGCTCGACGTTCACCAACGTGCCGGTGGCGATCGAGGCGACCGACCGGGATGGCAGGAAGACCGTCTTCTCCGGCTGTTACGTGACGCGTCTGGTGCAGCCGGCCATTCAGGAAACGCCGCCCTTCGCGCCGCTCCATATCGAGAAGGCAACGCTCAAGAAGGTCAGCAGGTCCTTCGATGCGGTCAAGCCGAGCTGTCCTGATCAATAGGTTCCCCCCGTCCGCTTGAAACCGGCGGTGCGGGCGTCCTGTCTCGCGGGCGCAGGGATGTGCGCGATTTGCTCGATGTCTTCGCTGACCTGATATCTGATGCGTCGCATGGCCGGCAGACGAAGCCGCCGAAAGACCTAAGAGCGAAAGGCGCATTTTGGCGCCGCCATGAGCGTCCTCGGCGCTCGGTGCCGGGGCATTCGGCGCGCTCGTTCTCTCCCCAAAGGATGACTTTCATGAATGGTGCCACCGGACTGCCGATCGAACTGACGCTTCTGGCGTGGTCGGTCGTCCTGCTCATCGTGCAAATCCTGCTGCAGGGACAACTCGCGGCCCGCGAGCGAGGGCTGGCCTACAATGCCGGTCCGCGCGACGGGGAGGCAAAGCCGCTCGGCGTTCGTGCGGGACGGGCCAAGCGCAATCTGGAGAATTTCAAGGAGACCTATCCGGCCTTCATCGGTCTTGCCCTGGCGTTGACAGTGGCTGAGCGCACCGGCGGTATCGGGGCGATCGGCGCATGGCTTTGGTTTGGCGCCCGCATCGCCTACATACCGCTTTACCTTCTCGGCGTGCCGCTGGTGCGCAGCCTCGTCTGGGGCGTTTCCATCCTCGGGCTGATCCTGATGATCGCCCGACTTCTCTAGTTCTTTCTGCGAAACGGGTTCTTCATGGCCGACAACAATCAATTCGACCTCGTCGTGATCGGAACCGGTCCCGGCGGCTATGTCTGCGCCATCAAGGCCGCGCAGCTCGGCCTGTCGGTGGCGGTCGTCGAAAAGCGCAAGACGTTCGGCGGCACCTGCCTGAATGTCGGCTGCATTCCTTCGAAGGCGCTGCTCTATGCCTCGGAGGCCTTTGCCGAGGCGAACCACTCCTTTGCCGAACTCGGCATCAAGGTGACCCCGGAGCTCGATCTGCCGACGATGCTCGGTCACAAGGACAAGACGGTGAAGGCCAATGTCGACGGCATCGCGTTCCTGTTTAAGAAAAACAAGATCGAGGGCATTATCGGCACCGGCCGTATCAAGGGCGCCAGCACCGTCGAAGTGACAGCGGAGGACGGCGCGACGCGCACGCTTTCGGCCAAGAGCATCTGCATCGCAACCGGCTCGGACGTTGCAGGCATTCCCGGGGTCGAAGTCGCCTTCGACACGGACACCATCGTCTCATCGGACCATGCGATTGCGCTGCAAAAGGTGCCTGAGCACATGATCGTCGTCGGCGGCGGCGTCATCGGGCTGGAGCTCGGCTCGGACTGGGCGCGGCTCGGGGCCAAGGTCACCGACGTCGAGTATCTGGGCAAGGTGCTCGGGCCAATGGACGGCGAAATCTCCACGGCCTTCCAGAAGCTGCTGGTCAAGCAGGGGCTGGAGTTCAAGATGGGTGCGAAGGTGACCGGCGTCATCAAGAAGGACGGCGGCGGTGCCTCGGTCAGCTTCGAGCCGGTGGATGGCGGCGCAGCGCAGACGCTCGACGCCGACGTCGTGCTCGTCGCGACGGGCCGCAAGCCGTTCACCGAAGGGCTCGGGCTCGAAGACGCCGGCGTTGCGCTCGACAAGCGCGGCCGGGTGGAGATCGACCAGCACTTCAAGACCAATGTCGACGGCATTTATGCGATCGGCGACGTGGTGAAGGGCGCGATGCTGGCGCACAAGGCCGAGGACGAGGGGGTGGCGCTCGCCGAAATCCTCGCCGGCCAGGCCGGTCACGTGAACTACAATTGCATCCCGTCGGTGGTCTATACGGCGCCGGAAGTCGCCTCGGTTGGCCAGACCGAGGAGGAGCTGAAGGCCGACGGTGTCGCGTACCGGGTCGGCAAGTTCCCCTTCATGGCGAACGGCCGGGCGCGGGCGATGCTCAAGACCGACGGCTTCGTGAAGATCCTCGCCGATGCCAAGACCGACCGCGTGCTCGGCTGTCACATTCTCGGCGCGGACGCTGGCGATCTGATCGCCGAGGCGGCTCTGCTGATGGAGTTCGGCGGGTCGTCGGAGGATCTGGCGCGGGTCAGCCACGCCCATCCGACGCTTTCCGAAGCCATGCGCGAAGCTGCGATGGCGGCGTTTGCCAAGCCGATCCACGTGTGACGACAGTTGGCGTGGGCGGCCCATTTTCTCGGGCGTTCTGGCGCTCCGCTGCCCGCGATCCACGTGAGTCGTGGCCGGGACCAGCGCTATCCCGACATGAAATATCGTGCCGACACCAACAGGCCCGGCGCTTCGGCGACCGGGCCTTTCGCTGGGTAGAGGTGGCCGAACGGCTTGCGATCAGCCTTTCTTATCGGTGGTAATGGTCGTCGCGGCGTCGGTGTCGCTGCTGTGCGAGGAGTCGGCGGTGACGATCGGGGTCATCGTACCGGCGTCGGCGGAGACCGCGGAATGGCCGGGACAATCGGCAAGGGCGGCACCAGCGCCGAACAGGCCGAGACTCAGTGTGACAGCAAACAGGGACTTCATGCGCATGCACTCCTTCAGCTGTTGCAGACAGAAAAACAGTAGCATGATCGTGCCGAATGAAAACGCGTGGCGCGACAAGCGGTATCACGAAGCGGTGTGCAGTCGAGCCGGCCGGCGAAGGTGTCGCACCGCGTCCGCTCGCTCGTCCTCTCAGTCTGCGCGCGTCACCGTCCAGCCGGCCTTGCGCAATTGCGCCACGAGGCCTGTGGGGCCTGGCAGATGCAGCGCACCCACGGCGACGAAGGCGCCGCCTTCGGCCAGCTTGGGTTGCAGGCGCTCGGCCATGCGGTCGTTGCGATCGCCGACGATCTTCTTTTCGAACTGGCCGTAGCCTTCGCCCTGACCGACGAGGATTCCGGCATCGGGCAATGCCGCTTCGATCGCCGGCATGATCATCGCTACCTTCCCGGCGACGTAGAGCTC
>JBBSUS010000359.1:0-3804 GCA_038234195.1 Hyphomicrobiales bacterium
GACGACGACGGCGACGCCTGTCATCAGTGAAAAGGGCGTCAGCCAGTCGTACCAGCCGCCCGCATAGGCGCGGCCTTCGACGTGGATGCCCTGCACGAGAGCGCCGAGCGCGATCCCCTGGCAGAGCGCGGCGACAAGCGATCCGATGGAGAAGGACACATCCCACAGCCAGCGGCCGCGCACTGTCTTGAAGCGGTATTCGAACGCGACGCCGCGAAAGATCAGCGCCAGCAGCATGACGATGATCGGCGCGTAGAGCGCAGGCATGATGATCGCATAGGCCAGCGGAAACACAGCGAAGAGCCCGCCGCCGCCGAGAACCAGCCATGTTTCGTTGCCGTCCCAGATCGGCGCGACGGTGTTCATCGCCGTGTCCCGGTTCTCGTGCCGGCCGAGCAACGGAAACAGGATGCCGGTGCCCAGATCGAAGCCATCGAGAACGACGTAGGCGATGACGGCAAAGGCGATGATGAAAGCCCAGAGGAGCGCGAGATCCATCGTTCTGTCTCCTATTCGGCCGGATCGGCGACGGTGCGACCCTCGAAGGCCGGCCCGGGCGTGATGCCGGCGGTTCGGATCGGATGGTGGGGCGTATCGTCCTCGAACGGCGTCGGCTCATGCTTCATGAGCCGCAGGATGTAGAAGGTTCCGGCACCGAAGAGCAGGAAGTAGACGACGATGAACGCAACGAGCGAGGTGCCGACGGCCGCCGCGGCGATCGGCGAATGGCTTTCGGACGTTCGCAACAGGCCGTAGACCGTGAAGGGCTGGCGCCCGACCTCGGTGGTGATCCAGCCGCAGATGACGGCGACGAAACCGGACGGTCCCATCAGGATTGCGGCGCGTTGCAGCCAGGTGCTCTCGTACAGCGTGCCGCGGAAGCGCTTGACGAGCGACCACAGGCCGATCCCGAGCATGGCGAAGCCGATGGCGACCATGACCCGGAAAGTCCAGAAGATCAGCGTCGAGTTCGGCCAGTCTTCACGCGGGAACGCATTGAGGCCCTTCACTTCGCCGTCCAGCGAATGGGTGAGGATCAACGAGCCGAGATACGGGATGTCGAGAGCATAATCGGTGCGTCCCTCCTGCATGTTCGGGATGCCGAACAGCGTCAGGGGCATCGGCCCGTCGGTGTTGGTCTCGAAGTGTCCTTCTATCGCGGCGATCTTCGCCGGCTGGTATTCCAGCGTGTTGACCCCGTGCTGGTCGCCCGCAAGGATCTGCAACGGTGCGACGATCACGGCCATCCAAAGCGCCATCGAGAACATCGTGCGGGCGCTGGCATTGGCGCGGTTGCGCAGGAGGTGGAAGGCGCCGACGCCGCCGACGATGAAGGCCGTCGTGAGGTAGGCCGCGAGCACCATGTGCACGAGCCGGTAGGGGAAGGACGGGTTGAAGACGATCGCCCACCAGTCGAGCGGGATGAACTGGCCGACATCGTTGATGCCGTAGCCGGCCGGTGTGTGCATCCAGGAGTTCACCGACAGGATCCAGAAGGCCGAGAACAGCGTGCCGACCGCGACGACGAGCGTCGCGGCGAAATGCAGCGCCTTGCCGACGCGCTTCTGGCCGAACAGCATGATGCCGAGGAAGCCGGCCTCCAGGAAGAACGCCGACAACACCTCATAGGCCATCATCGGTCCGAGCACCGGCCCGGTCTTGTCGGAGAAGACCGACCAGTTGGTGCCGAACTGGTAGCTCATGGTGATTCCCGACACGACGCCCATGCCGAAGACGACCGCGAAAATCTTGATCCAGTACTTGAACGCGTCCATGTAGACCGACTTGCCGGTCGTCAGCCACAGTCCTTCCAGGACCGCCAGATAGGAAGCGAGCCCGATCGAGAAGGCGGGAAAGATGATGTGGAAGGAGATCGTGAACGCGAACTGGAAACGGGCGAGGAGGACGGGATCGAAGCCTTCGAACATGGTGCGTTTTCCTCGGCGGTCTCGGTCGTGACGGCAAGCGCGGTCTGACGCAGACTGTTGCCCCGTCGCCCCGCAGGTGCGGGCGAAATGAAACGACGAGCCAGCGGCTACTGTGCTGGTCACGAAGTAGGTGTTTTTGTGCGATTGCGAAAGGCAACTGCGACCATTTTGTGCACACGAACCGGGCCGTTATGGATAGCTCGACGAGCGGTAATGACAGGGGTCTCCGAGGGCGCGGTGCGATGCCGGGCCGTATCATGATGTGATTAGAGCGCCTTAGCTGATCGCAACGGACCTGCGACGTGCCATCGCCCGCCAGCCTCACGCCGAGGGCCAGCAAGCAACAGGCGCCGAACACAGCCTTGCGCTGGACGAGGGTGCGATGCTTGCTGTAGCGCTGCAGCGACACGGTCGCGGCCGCTCGCTTCGAGCCGAAGCGTCAGAGGCGGTCGCGAGGAGAGGTGAGGATATGGGCCCAAGGGGTGAAGAACACGCGCGGGCCGATCTGACGGCGATTTTCGAGGCCGCCGTCGCGGCCGCCCATCCCGTTACCATCCTGTCCCCCCATCTGCCCGACGCACCGGTGGGCCGGATCGTCATCCTCGCCGCCGGCAAGGCCGCAGCCTCCATGGCGGCCGTCGCCGTTCGTCACTATCGCGCCCAAGGCGTTGCGACCGAACGCCTGACAGGTCTCGCCGTCACCCGCGACGGCTATGCGCTCGACGCCGGGCCCATCGAGGTGATCGAGGCCGGCCACCCGCTGCCGAACCGGCATGGCCTCGAAGCCACCACCCGCATCGTCGAATTGGCCCGGCAGGCCGGCCCGGGCGACCTCGTCCTGGCGCTGATCTCCGGCGGTGGCTCGGCCAACTGGCTGCTGCCGGCAAAGGGCGTCAGCCTGGCCGACAAGCAGGCGGTGACGAAGGCGCTGTTGCGCAGCGGCGCGGGCATCGGCGAGATCAATTGCGTGAGAAAGCACCTTTCACAGGTCAAGGGCGGCCGTCTGGCCAAGGCGTGTGGCACTGCGCGTCTTGTAACCCTGGCCATCTCGGACGTGCCCGGCGACGACCCGGCGGTGATCGCCTCGGGACCGACCGTGCCCGACGCAACGACGCTCGCGGACGCCCGCGCGATCATCGAGCGACGCGGCCTTCAATTGCCCTCGTCCTGCGTCGACGCACTCGCTGACCCGGCCAACGAAACGCCGAAGCCGGGCGACGAAGTCTTTGCCGGCCAGCGGTTCGCGATCATCGCCACCCCCGCGGCGTCGCTTGAAGCCGCGGCATCGGCGGCTGAGGCGCAAGGCTACGCCGTCACCAGGCTTGGCGCGGACGTGGAGGGCGAGGCGCGCGAAGTGGCAGCCGGACATGCGCGCCTGGCGCTCGATGCCAAGGCAAAGGGCGAAAGGCGCGCGATCCTGTCCGGGGGCGAACTCACGGTGACGATCCGCGGCGAAGGGCGCGGCGGTCCGAACCAGGAGTATGCCCTGGCGCTCGCCTTGGCCCTGGGCGGCGCGGACGGCATCGTCGCGCTGTCCGGAGACACCGACGGCACCGACGGTGGCACCGGCCTGGCCAGCGATCCCGCCGGCGCTTTCGTCGCGCCCGACACGCTGCAACGGGCACGCGAAAAAGGCCTCGATCCGGCAAAGGCACTTGCGGATAACGATTCCGCCGGCTTTTTCGAGGCGATCGGCGACCTCTTCGTGCCGGGACCGACCCACACCAACGTCAACGACTGCCGGATCATCCTCATCGGCTGATCCGGTCGACCGCAGCGCTCAATGCAGACCCGGCGGTGGCTGTTCGAACGACGCCGATCGCCTATGATCGGATGCGATGCTTTTCTGGATCCCTATCGGCGACGGACAAGCGGA
>JBBSUS010000360.1:0-3803 GCA_038234195.1 Hyphomicrobiales bacterium
CGGTCCAGCCTTGCCGTCGATCAGACTGTTCTCGATCGTCTTCACGATCGCCGAGCCGACGACGACGCCATCGGCCGCACGGCCGATCTCGCGGGCCTGCTGCGCCGAGGTGACGCCGAAGCCGACGCAGACCGGCAGCCTGGTGTGCTGCTTGATGCGCGAGACCGCGGCCGCGACCTTGCCGGCATCGGGCGCGGCGGAACCGGTGATGCCAGTGATCGAGACGTAATAGACGAAGCCCGAGGTATTCTTCAGCACCGTCGGCAGGCGCTTGTCATCAGTGGTGGGCGTTGCGAGCCGGATGAAGGCGAGTCCGGCATCAAGCGCCGGCAGGCAGAGCTCATCGTCCATCTCCGGCGGCAGGTCTACGACGATCAGCCCGTCGACGCCGGCGGCCAGCGCATCCGGCACGAAGCGCTCGACGCCGTAGATGTAGATCGGGTTGAAATAACCCATCAACACGATCGGCGTCGTATCGTTCTCCTTGCGGAATTCCCGCACCAGTTCGAGGGTCTTCTTCAGGCTCTCGCCGGCGTTCAGCGCGCGCAGGCCGGCCTTCTGGATCGCGGGACCGTCGGCCATCGGATCGGAGAACGGCATGCCGAGCTCGATGAAGTCGGCGCCCGCTGCCGGCAACGCCTTTGCGATCTTCAACGCCGTCTCATGATCGGGATCGCCGGCCATGACGAAGGTCACGAAGGCCGGACGGCCTTCCTCGGCAAGGGCGGCAAAGCGGGTCTCGATGCGGCTGGTCATATGGGTTTTTCTATCTTGTGGACGAGGCCGCTTTTCCAGCGGGGCGTCCGCCTTCAAATACGGCGGCAAAGAGGTTCGACACGATCAACGAACGGTCATCTGCGCGGCGGGTGCCGTGTCATTTCCGACGAACGCCTGAATTCGGCTTTGAATCGCCAACAGACCGGTGATCACCGCCAGCGCAAGGATGATCGTCGCCACGATGAATCCCTTGCCGGGAAGATGCGCGATCTTCTCCTCGACCTCGTTCAGCCATTTCACAATGACATTCTTCGCATGCGGTGAGACAAAACCACAATTCGTGCAATCCAGCACGAACGTCGCGTATATTCCGGACAACGAATTTCTTTCGCCCATGATGCATAAGCCGAGGATACGGCCCGCCTCATCCTCCTGAGGATAGCTCCAAGCGTCTTCGCCGCACCGAGGACAAAGCGATCCGTTTTGAATCCTCGCTTGGAAAAACCGTTTGATCTCGTCCAGCGACAACGGGGTCTCGATCGTCCTCACGGCATCAAAGCTCCACGCCCAAATGCTTGGCCGCCGTGAACACGTCCTTGTCGCCGCGGCCGCAGAGATTCATGATGATGATCTCGTCGCGTCCCATCTTCGGCGCGCGCTTGACGACTTCGGCAAGCGCGTGGGCGGGCTCCAGCGCCGGGATGATGCCCTCGGTGCGGGTCAGCATCTGGAAGGCCGCCAGGGCTTCGGTATCCATGATCGGGACATATTCGACCCGGCCCGAATCCTTCAGCCAGGAATGCTCGGGTCCGATGCCGGGATAATCCAGGCCGGCCGAGATGGAATGGCCTTCCTTGATCTGGCCGTCGCCATCTTGCAGCAGATAGGTGCGGTTGCCGTGGAGGACGCCGGGCGAGCCCGCCGTCAGCGAGGCGCAGTGCTCGTCGCCGTCGAGACCCTTGCCGCCCGCTTCGACGCCGACCATCGCAACGTCCTTGTCGTCGAGGAACGGATGGAACAGCCCGATGGCGTTGGAGCCGCCGCCGACGGCTGCAACCAGCATGTCGGGCAGACGGCCCTCGGCGGCGAGGATCTGCTCCTTGGACTCGGTGCCGATCACCGATTGCAGGTCGCGCACGAGTTCGGGATAGGGATGCGGACCGGCGGCCGTGCCGATGAGGTAGTAGGTCGATTCGACGTTGGTGACCCAGTCGCGCAGGGCCTCGTTCATCGCGTCCTTCAGCGTGCCGTGGCCGGCAGTGACCGGGATCACTTCGGCGCCCAGGAGTTTCATGCGAAAAACGTTCGGCGCCTGCCGCTCGACATCGGTCGCGCCCATGTAGACGACGCAGGGTAGGCCGAAGCGGGCGCAGACGGTGGCGGTCGCAACGCCGTGCTGGCCGGCGCCGGTCTCTGCGATGATCCGCGTCTTGCCCATCTTGCGGGCGAGCAGAATCTGGCCGAGGCAGTTGTTGATCTTGTGCGAGCCGGTGTGGTTCAGTTCGTCACGCTTGAAATAGATCTTGGCGCCACGTTCCCCTTGGGGGCCGGATGCGGTCTTCTCGCGCAGCATTTCGGTCAGACGCTCGGCGTAATAAAGCGGCGACGGGCGGCCGGTGTAGGTGGCGTTCAACTGGTCGAGCTCGGCGCGGTAGCCCGGATCGGTCTTGGCCCAGTTCCAGGCCTCCTCGAGCTCCAGGATCAGCGGCATCAGCGTTTCGGCGACAAAGCGGCCGCCGAAATGGCCGAAGCGGCCTTCCTCGTCGGGGCCGGCGCGAAACGAATTGGGGGTCGGCTGTTCGGTCACGAGGCTTGAACCTTTCCGGCCGGTTCGCCAAAGCGGTCCAGCGCGTCGAAGAATTGGTGGATGCGGCCGATGTCCTTGACGCCCGGCGCACTCTCGACGCCAGACGATATGTCGAGCCCGGCCGGTCGGGCAATACGCAGGGCATAACCGACATTTGCAGCATCCAGCCCCCCCGAAAGCATGATGGGCAAAGCCGGGTCAAGGCCGGACATGTGCGGCGAAAGCAGCGTCCAGTCGAAGGCAACGCCGTTGCCGCCGGGCAGATGGGAGCCTTTCGGGCGCCTGGAGTCGAGAAGGATGCGGTCGGCAATGCCCTGATAGGGCGCGACTGCGGCCAGATCACCGGCCTCGGCGACCGGCAGCGCCTTCATGATGCGGACGCCGTCCTTAAAAACGCGTGACTTGATTTCGGCGACCCGCTCCGGCGTCTCCCTGCCGTGAAGCTGCAGCCAGTCGGGTCGCACTTCGCCCAAGAAGCGGTCGATCAGCGCGTCGTCCGGATCGACGGTGACGATCACCGTCTCGGCACGGCTTGCAACGAGATCGCGCAGCGCGGCCATCGCCTCGATCTCCAGATGCCTTGGGCTCTGCGGAAAATGCACGAAACCGACATGGCTCGCCCCACGCGCCAACGCCGCCTCGATCGCCTCGGAGGTCTTCAGGCCGCAGATTTTGACGTCGAAGGGGTACACGCCGAGATTCCCGATCCTGTTCGAATTCGATGACCAAGCCCGCTCGAAACGACGTGCACACGGCCTTCGCAGACTTATCGCGCCGAGTGCCCGGCGATGTCAAAGCGGCGAATGGGCCCGGTGATCAGCTTCAGCCGAAATCGATCGCGTGGAGCCCCGCACCGTTGCGCTTCAGCCAGTCTCGCCCCGCATCCATTTCAGGGCAGAGCATTCGGCACAGCGCCCAGAAGTCCGGGCCGTGGTTCATGTGGGCGAGATGGGCGACCTCGTGGGCCGCGAGGTAATCGAGAACCTGCGGTGGAGCCATGACGATGCGCCAGGAGAAGGCGAGGCGACGGTCGCTGGAGCAAGAGCCCCAGCGGCTCTTCGTGTCCTTCAGCGACAGCGATCTCGGCTTGACGCCGGCGGCCAGCGCATGGCGGTCCACCGCGGCCTGAACATCGCCGCGGGCCTCGCGCTTCAGCGTGTCGACGACACGACGACTGAAATGCTGCTCGTCGCCACCGACCATCAGGCAATGGATGCCGTCGACCGTCTCAAAGCGGTTGGAACGGCGCCCCACGGTGAAGACAAGCCGCAAGCCCTCA
>JBBSUS010000361.1:0-3798 GCA_038234195.1 Hyphomicrobiales bacterium
TCACGAGACCACCGAGGCTGCCATCCGCCGTGCCCTCGAACTGGTCTCGAAGGATGGGCATCTGACGGCCACGCCGCAAATGATCCGCATCGAAACACTCGACTGACGTCGCCGCATCGGCTTAGGTCAAAAAGGGCATCGCCTGCGACATCGCGGTTTCACAGTTGCGGGTCATAGGTTTGCGCGCTGATCCGATGCGGACGGCGGCATTGCCATTCGAGGGGAATTTCACGATGAGCGAGGCGGCCAAGCGGGTCGAGACGTCGCAGCTTCTGGATCGAGTGCTGACGCTGGTGATCGCCCGCGTCACAGAGCAGGCCGCTGTTGCGGCTGCTCATCTGCGTGGTCGCGGCGACGAGAAGGCCGCCGATCAGGCCGCCGTCGATGCGATGCGCTCCGAGCTCAACATGCTCGCCATCGACGGGACCGTCGTCATCGGCGAGGGCGAGCGCGACGAGGCGCCGATGCTGTATATCGGAGAAAAGGTCGGGACTCGAAAAGGACCACAGGTCGACATCGCCCTCGATCCGCTCGAAGGCACGACGATCTGCGCCAAGAACCTACCGAATTCGTTGGCGGTCATCGCCATGGCGGCGCGCGGCAGCCTGCTCAACGCGCCCGACGTTTATATGGAGAAGATTGCCGTCGGACCGGGCTATCCGGATGGAATCGTCGACCTGACCCGGCCGCCGGAGGCGAATCTCATCGCCCTCGCCAAGGCCAAGGGGGTGCCCGTCGCCGGCATCACCGTGTGCATCCTCGACCGGCCGCGGCACGCGCCGCTGATCGCGGCGGTGCGCGAGGCGGGGGCCTCGATTCGCTTGATCGGTGACGGCGACGTCGCCGGCGTCATCCACACCACCGATTCGGAAGAAACGGGGATTGACGTCTATATGGGCATTGGTGGTGCGCCCGAGGGCATACTCGCCGCGGCGGCCCTGCGCTGCACCGGCGGCCAGATGCAGGCTCGCCTGCAGCTCAACACCAATGAAAAGCGGGCCCGCGCCGAAAAAATGGGGATTTCCGATCCCTATCGAATCTACTCGGCCGAGGAGATGGCGTCGGGCGACGTGATCTTTGCCGCAACCGGCGTCACCGATGGCAATCTTCTCGACGGCGTGCGCTTCTACCGGGACCGCATTTCCACCCACACGCTGGTCATGCGTTCGCATACGAAGACGATCCGCGAGATCCGCGCCCGGCACTACGATACGTCGAAATTCGACAGCTGAACATCGCGTTGAAATGCCGTGAATTTGGCCGTCTTCCGCAGACTTTGCGGGCCCTGGATGTCCTTGCGGTGACAGCATGGCTCGATGCGCTGCTTGCGTGACGGCGCAGGCTTCGCCAGAACGCATTCCATGGGTTCACCTGCACGCACATTCCTGGCGGTCGAGCGTTCGCTGGGCGGACGGCGTTGGCTGAATGCCCTCGACGAACGCGCCGAGGCGTTGGCTCTAAAGATGTCGCAGACACTGGGTCTGCCGGATATCGTCGCCCGCGTTCTGTCTGCGCGAGGCATTGCCGAGGCGCAGGCCGAGGCCTTCCTGACGCCGCGGCTGCGCGATCTCATGCCCGACCCGTCGACTCTCACCGACATGGACACCGCGGCCACCCGGATCGCCGACGCGGCCGAACGCGGCGAGCGCGTGGCGATCTTCGGCGACTACGATGTCGATGGCGCGGCGTCTTCAGCGCTGCTGTGGCGCTATCTTCATGCCTTCGGCATCGATGCGACAATCCGCATTCCCGACCGTATCACCGAGGGCTATGGGCCCAACCCCGCCGCCATGCGCGAGTTGGTCGAGGCTGGCGCAACACTGATCGTCACCGTCGACTGCGGCACCGGCAGCTTCGAGGCGATCGAAACCGCGCGTACGCTCGGCGCCGACGTGGTCGTTCTCGATCATCACCAGACCGGAACGGCGCTGCCGAACGCCAATGTCTTGGTCAATCCGAATCGCCAGGACGACCTCTCGGGGCTCGGCCATCTCTGCGCCGCCGGAATCGTCTTCATGACGCTCGTCGCGGTGTCACGCGAGCTGCGTCGACGCGGTCGCGCGGCAAAGAGCCTGCCGGACGTCTTCGCGCTTCTGGACCTGGTTGCACTCGCAACGGTCTGCGATGTCGTGCCGCTCGTCGGCCTTAACCGCGCCTTTGTGGTGCAGGGCCTCGGCGTCATGCACGCCCAGACCAATCACGGCCTTGCAGCCCTTGCTCGGGCCTCGCGCCTTTCCGGACCACTTGAGGCCCATCATTTGGGATTCATGCTGGGGCCGCGCATCAATGCCGGCGGCCGGATCGGCGACGCAGCGCTTGGCAGCCGGCTCCTTTGCCTGAACGAGGCGACCGAATCAGATCTCCTGGCGACGCGGCTTGGCGAGCTCAACCAAGAGCGCCAGGCGATGGAACAGGTCATGCTTCAGGAGGCCGAAGCCGAGGTACAGGCGGAGATCGGAACGGGCGAGGGGCCCGCAATCCTCGTGGCCGCATCGGTCGATTGGCATCCCGGCATCGTCGGTCTTCTGGCCGCCCGGCTGAAGGAGCGTCACCGCCGGCCAGCTTTCGCCATCGCCTTCGACCGCAACGGCCGCGGAACCGGATCGGGCCGATCGATCGGCGGCTTCGATCTCGGACGGCTGGTGCGCGAGGCGGTGGAGGCCGGGCTTCTGGTCAAGGGTGGCGGCCACGCCATGGCCGCGGGCATCACCATAGAGAAAACCCGGCTCGGCGATTTTCGGGCCTTCATCGAGGACAAGGCGGCCAGTCGGATGGCGTCGCTGCGGGAAGACGAGGCGCTTCGGATCGACGCGACATTGAGCGCCGCAGGGCTGACGCCCAACCTGTACGGCACGATCGAGCGGGCTGGGCCCTTCGGTTCCGGCCACCCGTCGCCGGTCTTCGCGCTCGCCCGCCATCGAATTGATTCATCCTCAGTCGTCGGCACCAACCATGTGCGCGCAACCCTTCGCGGCGCCGACGGAACTGCGATCTCGACGATCGCGTTCAAGGCGGCAGAAACACCGGTCGGCGAGAGACTGCTGGCCGCGGGTGGCCGACCGGTGCACGTCGCAGGCACCTTGTCGCTGGATCGCTTCCGTGGCCGCGAAGAGGTCCGGTTCCGTATCGTCGACATTGCCGAAGCCTTCGACTGATCGTCGATCCAAGGGTCGAAAAACCCCGTTTGCGCCGTGTTCCTTACCGCAATCTGACGTGAGAATTACCGCCGCCTGACGCCCGGCTTAAAGCTTCGTAATCGCCGCAACCTTGCCCGATTGTGGCCGTTGCTGGGTCATGACGGTCCGCGGGGCAATGGCTTTCATTCGCTTTTACGCCCCGGACCGGACGCCGAATAGACGACTGCCTGCTGCCTGCAAGGGCAAGTCAGCACGCCACGGCACCTTGATTCTTCGTCAACGAGGCTAAGTCCATGTCCAGCTTTTCCGTCCTGAAGAAGCACCGCATCGCCGCATCGATCGGCGCGGCGATCATCGTTCTGCCGCTGGCCGCCTTGCCGGTCACGACAAACGTGTTTGCCGCCTCGAATGGCGATACGCCGACGACCGATGCCGCCAACACCACGACGCCCGTGAATGCCGGCATCTCCACCCAGATGAGCAGTGGCTCTGTCGCGCCGATCGTTTCCGCCGACAAGCCGGCGGTCGTGACGATCATCTCGCACATGGCAGGCGGCGAGGAAGGACCGGCCGCCGCCCATGGCCGCATGCATCATCGCCCGCAGACGCCGTTCGACCAGTTCTTCCAGCAGTTCTTCGGTCCAAACGGTCCGAACGGACA
>JBBSUS010000362.1:0-3792 GCA_038234195.1 Hyphomicrobiales bacterium
CATCGCGGATCACCGCCGACCATGCCTTTGGCAGGTTGCGGTCGGCGATGACCTTGTCGAGATTCTCGGTCGCCTTGCTGATCACCAGCACGTAGGGCACGTTGCCGTCGACGATGACGGGCACGGCGACGTGAAACAGGAACTTCTGGGTCGACTGACCGAAAAACACGCCCGAAACGATCGGTCGCCGCGTCGCGAAGACCTTCTCGATCGTGTCGCTGCGGGATGCCTGGACAGGCGGCGTCGGGTAGGGCTGCAGGGTCGATACGACGACGTGGTTCGACTTGTCGATCAGGGCCGCGTTCGTGTCGGTGTCGCGCAGGGCCGCGACCGTGCGGTCGTGGAAGCCTGCAAGCTCGCCGCTGGCAAGCGAGGGCGAGGAGGCCAGCACGCGGCCGGTCGTCATCATCGAGAAGATTTCGCGATCGACGGCGTTGGAGATGATCTCGGCGGTGTCGTTGACCTGCGAGGCGGCGATCTCGCGCTGCTGTTCGGAAAACTGCAGGATGAGGAAGGCGCTGAACAGCAGCGCCGGGACGAGGACGATCAGGGCGAACAGCACGAGATGGGCGAGCAGAGGCGGCCGTCGAAAAAATCGCGACAGCTTCCAGTTTCTCATCCGCCTCGGCGCCGTCAGCAGCGACCGCACCAAGGCCGACAGAGATCGAGTGGCGTCCGCCTCGGCACTCATCGCCTGTTCGACATTTCGCAGCACCCCCGTGCGCCGCGCCCCTTTGTTTGCCGGCCCTTGGCCGAACGAGCTGTTGCGTAAACCATATGGCAGGCAAAACAAAATGGCCACTCGCCAATTCGGCATGTGGTCGTGAGCCGCCAGGTTGCCGAGACGGCGACCGCCGCTGCGGGACCGTCTGGTTTGGCGCAGCTCGTCGAATTGGCGCCGCTCTTCAGCCAGGCATCGCGGGGAGGCTCAGACGTATTGCGACAGGCCCGGCACCGAGGCCAGGGCCTTGTCGACCGTTGCCGGATCTGCGTGCTGCTTGGCGAAGGCGACCAACTCCTGAGCGACCGTCTTTATCTCGCCCATGCCGAGGCCGAGGCCCATCAGCTTGGCGCCCAGGCCCATGATGCCACCGCCCCCGCCGAACGAACTGGCGGCGTTCATCAGCCCGCCCATCAAGCCACCGCTGCCGCCGCCGCTCTCACCGGCGCTGGCCATCGCTTCTTCGGTCCCGGGCGTTTCGGCGATCATCTTGGCGACGGCTGGGTCTTCGCCTTCCTTCTGGATGAAGGCCAGGATGTGCCCCACGGCAGTCTGGGCGGTTTGAGGATCGAGGCCGGTCTCTGCGGCGATCTTGGCGAGCAGCGCTTCCATGGTGCGTCCTTCGAATCGGTGTCATCGAGAGGCGCGCAGGGCGCCCATTGGGGCGGAAGGTGCGCCGCCGGGCTGCGAAAATCAACGCCGTGCAGGGCTTCCAGGCGCCTTGTCCCGCCAATCCCGGCCATGCCGACTGCGGCGCGATGGCCGCGACGTCTTATCGGCTGAAGGCGATGCCAGGACGGATCGATCGGCCCTGTCGCGGCGTGTCGGATGAGCCGCGGAGGTTGACCGTCCTGCCCGCTTGTCGCCGGTGACCCCGCAGGGCTAAGGTCCGCCGCAATGGAAGCGAGGGGCCAAACGACATGCTGGAAGACGGCAAGGTGTTCATCGGTGCGAGCCGCGATCCGAAGGACGCCATCAAGAAGGGCGAATATCTCGAGCTGAAGCGGGCCAACCGCCACGGGCTCGTCACCGGCGCCACCGGCACCGGCAAGACCGTAACGCTCCAGGTCCTGGCCGAAGGCTTCTCCGAGGCCGGTGTGCCGGTCTTCTGCGCCGACATCAAGGGCGATCTCTCCGGCATCGCGATGCGCGGCGAGGACAAGGACTTCCTGACCAAGCGCGCCAAGGAAATCGGCCTCGATCCCTACTATCACGACTTCTACCCGACGGTGTTCTGGGACATCTTCGGCGAGAAGGGCCATCCGATCCGCGCCACCATCTCCGAGATGGGCCCACTGCTGCTGGCGCGTCTGATGAACCTGTCGGAAGCCCAGGAGGGCGTCCTCAACATCGTCTTCAAGATCGCCGACGAACAGGGCATGCTGCTCCTCGACCTCAAGGACCTGCAGGCGATGCTCGCCCATGTGGCCGAGCAGGCCGACGAGATTTCCAAGCTTTACGGCAATGTCGGCAAGTCGTCTGTCGGTGCGATCCAGCGCTCGCTACTGATCCTGGAGCAGCAGGGCGCCGAATCGTTCTTCGGCGAGCCGGCGGTGAAGATATCCGACCTGATGCGCACCGATCGCGACGGCCGCGGCATCGTCAACATTCTCGCCGCCGACAAGCTGATGATGAACCCGCGGCTCTACGCGACCTTCCTCCTGTGGCTCCTGTCGGAGCTTTTCGAGGAACTGCCGGAGATCGGAGACCCGGACAAGCCCAAGCTCGTCTTCTTCTTCGACGAGGCGCATCTCCTCTTCGACGACGCGCCCAAAATCCTCGTCGACCGGGTCGAGCAGGTGGTCAAGCTGATCCGCTCCAAGGGCGTCGGCGTCTATTTCGTCACCCAGAACCCGCTCGACATGCCCGAAGGCGTTCTCGCCCAGCTCGGCAACCGCATCCAGCACGCGCTGCGCGCCTACACACCGCGTGAGCAGAAGGCGGTGAAGACGGCGGCGGAGACCTTCCGGGCCAATCCCGAATTCGACTGCTTCGAGGCGATCACCAAGCTCGGCGTCGGCGAGGCGCTGGTCTCCACGCTCGACCTGGATGGCGTGCCGTCCGTCGTCGAACGCACCCTGATCCGCCCGCCGGCGGCTCGTCTCGGCACGATCACCGACGCCGAGCGCCGCGAGCTGATGGCCAAAAGCCCGGTGGCCGGCCAGTACGATACGGCGATCGACCGCGAGTCGGCCTACGAGATGCTGACCGGCCGGGCCGAGGACAAGCTGAAGGAAGAGGAAGAGCAGCGCGCCCGCGAGGCCGAAGCGGACGACGCACGTCGCGCCGAATCCACCCGCAGGGCGGACGCCGCCCACCGCCGTGCCGAAGAGCCCGAAGACCCGCCGGTCCGCCGGACGCGCACCGGCTTTCAGCTGCCCGATTTCGGCCTCGGCGGCGGTGGGCGCGACGACACCCGCGACGTCGAGGACGACGACCAGCCAGACGCGGCGCCGCGCCGGCGGTCCTCGGCTCCGCGTCGCAGCCGCTCATCCAGCTACCAGCGTCAGAGCGTCACCGAGACGATCATGAAGCAGGTCGGCCGCACCGTGGCCTCGACGGTGACCTCGGCGATCCTGCGCGGCGTTCTCGGCTCGCTGAAGCGGGGTCGCTGAGACCACCGCATTTGCGAAACCCTCCGCCGACCCCATCTTTCGGGAAACGCCGATTCCCGAAAGGCCTTACGTCATGGAACGCAAAACCACGTTCGCATCCTACATTCTCGGGGTCGTGGGGCTCGTCGGCATCTGCGGCCTGCACCGCTTCTATCTCGGCAAGCCTTGGACGGGGCTGCTGTGGCTGCTGACGGGAGGGCTCCTGTTCATTGGCCAGATCATCGACCTCTTCCTGATTCCCGGCATGGTCCGGAACGAGAACCTCGAAGGCCGTCTTTACGACATGGAGCGGGGCCGCGGTCGCCTGGGCTGATCGAGCCCCCGCCGCGCACCGGCAATCACAACGCCAACGGGCCGAAGCGTTCGCCGCTTCGGCCCGTTTTCCGTCGCACACGGGAGTTGTAAACGGCCGTCAGCCCTTGATCAGCGCCTTCGGCTGCCAACCGGCGGCCTCCA
>JBBSUS010000363.1:0-3788 GCA_038234195.1 Hyphomicrobiales bacterium
GGCTGCTCCTCTTCGGCGTCCTGGTGCTGGTTGCAATCTCGGCGTTCTTTTCGGGTTCAGAGACGGCGCTGACTGCCGTCTCGCGCGCCCGACTGATGAGCTACGAGAAGAACGGCGACGCCCGCGCCGGCATCGTCCAGCGACTGATCGAGAAGAAGGACAGGCTGATCGGCGCGCTGCTGATCGGCAACAACCTCGTCAATATCCTCGCTTCATCGCTGGCCACCACGGTGCTCCTCGGCATCTTCGGCCAGGCCGGTGTCGTCTACGCCACGATCGCCATGACCATCATCGTCGTCATTTTCGGCGAGGTGCTGCCGAAATCCGTCGCCATCGCCCGGCCCGACAGCTTTTCGCTGGCGATTGCCCGGCCGGTGTCGGCGGTCGTCACCATTCTCGGTCCACTGACCCGCGTGGTGAACTGGATCGTGCGGCGGATTCTTGCCCTGTTCGGCATGAGTCTGGACTCAGGTGCCTCGCTGCTCACCGCCCATGAGGAACTGCGCGGCGCCGTCGAGGTGCTCCATCGCGAGGGCGCCCTCGTCAATGCCGACCGCAATCGGCTTGGTGGCCTACTCGATCTGCACGAACTGGAAGTCTCCGACGTCATGATCCACCGCACCTCCATGCGGCAGCTCAACGCCGACGACGCACCGGCAGAGATCGTGCGGCAGATCCTCGAAAGTCCTCACACGAGACTTCCGGTCTGGGAGGGCCATTACGACAACATCATCGGCGTGGTGCACGCCAAGGACCTGCTGCGCGCGCTGAACGAAGTTGGCAACGACCCCGACAAGATCAACATCCGGAAGATCTGCACGCAATCCTGGTTCGTGCCCGAGACGACCTCGCTGCAGGACCAGTTGAACGCCTTCCTGCGCCGCAAGTCGCATTTCGCGATCGTCGTCGACGAGTATGGCGAGGTCGAAGGCCTGGTCACCCTGGAGGACATTCTGGAGGAGATCGTCGGCAACATCGCCGACGAACACGATGTCGATATCCAGGGTGTCAAGACCGAGGCCGACGGCTCCGTGGTCGTCGACGGCCAGGTGCCCATCCGCGACCTCAACCGGGCGCTCGACTGGAACCTGCCCGACGAAGAGGCGGTGACCATCGCCGGTCTCGTCATTCACGAAAGCCAGTCGATCCCGGAGGAGCGCCAGGCCTTCACGTTCTTTCAGAAGCGCTTCACCGTCCTCAAGCGCGAGAAGAACCGCATCGCCAAGCTGCGCATTCGCCCGGCGACCGTGCTAGTACCGCCCAAGAAGATCGGCGGCCATGCTGCCTCGATGGCCGGCGACGCCGATCGCCTGCCGCAGCCGGAAATCGATGACGAGGACTGGGACTACGGCATCGACGGCGAAGCGGGAGCCGAGAGCGAAGGCTCCGAGTCGCCCGGCGCCGCCGATCTCATCCACGAAGCCTCCTCGGAAGACCGCGCCGAAACGTCGTCGACGCGAGACGACGCTCAGAGGCTGGCAGCCCATGAGGACATGCTGGACGAGGTGGACGAACCGAACGGGAGCTCAGAGCAAAATTCGGAGCCGGCATCCCGTTCGAATGGTCGCACGGCAACCACGAACACGAAATCCTGAAGCGTCAGGCACTCAACGGTGCGATGGAACGCAACGCGCAGCGCCCTGAACGCGCCATACAGCCGGAGCGTCTTGCCCGCCTTCAGGCCCGCGTCGGCTCGCCGGGCGCGGCCGCCTCGATCGCCAACGCATGAACGCCGGCGGCGAGTTCATCCTTCAACACGCCGTTCACAGCCCGGTGGCGCGCGACCCGCGACTGTCCGGCAAAGGCTGCGCTGACCATCCGCACGCGAAAATGAGTCTCGCCGGAACCATCGAAGCCAGCGTGGTGGTCGCTTCCAGCGTGATTATGCCCGGCATGCAGATGGCTTTCGTCGATGATCGTCAGGCGCTCCGGCGCGAAGGCCTGGGTCAGTTTGGCGGCGATGGCGTCTTTCGTGGTAGGCATGTCAGCCTCCTTGTCGGGGTGATGAAAGGGGCGGCACACGCCGCGAAGCTTGCGCGAAGCAGCCGAACACGTTGGATTTCCGGCTTTTTCCCATCTGTCAATTCTTGTCGCGCTGCAAACGGGGCACCATAATCGTAACCGATGAAACTCGACTCCAAATATTTCGACGCGATCCGCGTCAACGGGAAGGGCAAGGCCAAGGGCACGCGCGAGAAACCGCGCGCCCCGGAATGCGCCTGGGAAGGGTGCAGCGAGGCCGGCATCTACAAGGCGCCCATGGGTCGCGACCATGAGGGCCAGTACCTGCACTTCTGCGTCGACCACGTGCGTCAGTACAACAAATCCTACAACTACTTCTCCGGTCTCAACGACCAGGATATCCAGAAGCAGCTGAAGGACTCGCTGACCGGCAATCGCCCGACCTGGACCATGGGACATAACGGCGCGGCGCCGGGCGATGCCGCAAAGGCTGCGACCGCAGCCCGTGCCCGGCGCTATTCGGGCCGCACACGCGACCCGTTCAACCTGTTCGCGGGCGAAGACGGCGTGAAGCGGCCGCAGCCGCGCCGGCCGAAGGTGCGCTCTCTGGAGTTGAAGGCGTTCGAGACCCTCGACCTGTCCCAGGAGGCGACTGGCGAAGCGATCCGGGCGCGCTATAAGAATCTCGTCAAGCAGCTGCATCCCGACGCCAATGGCGGCGACCGCAGCACCGAGGACAAATTGCGCGAAGTGATCCAGGCCTACAAGCTTTTGAAGCAGTCGGGTTTTTGCTAAGCCGCACTTTGTCTCTTCCGCTTGCCGACGTCATCGCTCGGGCGGGCAATCGGGCAGACGGGATGCAAGCGTCGTCGAACGACCTTCGGCCAGACGATCGATCGCTCCGGTTCACCCTTTTTTGAGGGGTGGCCGCTTCGGGCGGAACAGTATGATGATGAGATGGACCGGCAAGCGCCGCAGAGGAGCACCCGGTTCGTTGGAGGCAATATGAGTGCAGCCGAAGCGATCGCGGCCCCTGCCGCCCTGCCGGACACAACGGTTTCCGTGAAGGACACGTTCGGGTTCGACAGCAACCTGACCGTCCCGGCCTTTTCGGGCACCGATCAGCATGTACCGGAAATCGATCCGGACTATCTGTTCGACAAGCCGACGACGCTGGCAATCCTGGCGGGCTTCGCCAAGAACCGTCGCGTGATGGTCTCGGGCTATCATGGCACCGGCAAGTCGACCCATATCGAGCAGGTCGCCGCCCGCCTCAACTGGCCTTGCGTGCGCGTCAATCTCGACAGTCACGTTTCACGCATCGACCTCGTCGGCAAGGACGCGATCACGGTGCGCGACGGCATGCAGGTGACCGAATTTCGCGAGGGCATCCTGCCCTGGGCCTACCAGAACAACGTCGCACTGGTCTTCGACGAATATGACGCAGGCCGGCCGGACGTGATGTTCGTCATCCAGCGCGTGCTGGAATCCTCCGGCCGCCTGACGCTGCTCGACCAGAGCCGCGTGGTGCGTCCGCACCCCGCCTTCCGCCTCTTTGCCACCGCCAACACGGTCGGCCTCGGCGACACGACCGGCCTCTATCACGGCACCCAGCAGATCAACCAGGCGCAGATGGACCGCTGGTCCATCGTCACCACGCTGAACTACCTGCCGCACGATCACGAGGTCGGTATCGTGGTCTCCAAGGCGAAAAGCTACGCCACCAAGGAAGGCCGACCGACCGTTTCCAAGATGGTCCGCGTCGCGGACCTCACCCGCTCCGCCTTCGTCAATGGCGACCTGTCGACCGTCATGAGCCCGCGCAC
>JBBSUS010000364.1:0-3779 GCA_038234195.1 Hyphomicrobiales bacterium
CGCGCGCCAGGTCGCGGCCTCGCCCCAGCGTGTATCGATGTAAACGAGATCGCTCCGAGCCTTTTGGTCCTGGCTCTGGTCGGTGGAGCGCACGGCGCGGTAGGTGGATGACAACAACGAGCGGAACCCCGGCATGGCGCTGTTCAAACGCCTCACAGCATCACCGAGGATGCTGCGGTCGTCGTTGCTCCTGAGATCGGTGGCGACCGCGGCCTGGATGTCCGGGGATGGCGGCACGGTTCCGTCCCAGCCGGCCAGCGCCTCCGCCGCGGTCGGAAAGGCTCGCGCGACCTCGTCGTCGATGACGGCGGTGCTCAACATCGTGACGAGCGGCCAGACGAAGAACACCGCCAGAAAGACAACCAGCGGCGCAACGAGAGCGGCGGCGCGAAGCCGCGAAGCGAACCCGCTGCCCATTACTCGACCATCAGCGCGCACTGGTCCGGCGCGAAGGATACGTAAGTCCGACTGTCGTTCGTCACTTCATACTGGCGTCGCTCGCGTCTGCCGACGAGTTGCAGACCGTCCGCCTGCAGCTTCATGCGGATGTGGTCACCTTGGTAGACCGTATCGGCGATCGTCGCGGCCAAGGCGTTGGGGACCGACCCGTCCTCGCCGATATCGAGCCGCTCGGGCCGCACGCAGACGAGCACGTCGCGGCCGGTCGCCACTGCATTTTCGGAGCACACCCGAAGCCGGTGACCCCCTTTTGCCATGACCTCGGCGATGCCGTCGCGATGGCCCGTCACCTTTGCCTCGATGACGTTGGTCTCGCCGATGAACTCGGCGACGAAGCGGCTCTTGGGGTGGTCGTAGATGTCGCGCGGCGAGCCGAGCTGCTCGATGCGGCCGCGATTGAAGACGGCGATCCTGTCGGACATGGTCAGCGCTTCGGACTGGTCGTGGGTGACGAAGATCATGGTCACGCCGAGGCTGCGGTGGATGTCGCGCAGTTCCAGCTGCATTTCCTCGCGCAGCTGCTTGTCGAGGGCCCCCAGCGGTTCGTCGAGCAGAACGACCTTCGGCTCGTAGACGAGCGCGCGCGCCAGCGCGATTCGCTGTTGCTGCCCGCCCGAAAGCTGCCCCGGGCGGCGGTCCGCCAGCGCGCCGAGCTGCACCATATCCAGGGCGCGCCGCACCTTCTCGTCGCGCGTCGCCTTGCCGACGCTGCGCATCTTCAGCGGAAATGCGATGTTCTCGGCGATCGTCATGTGCGGAAACAGCGCGTAGTTCTGGAAGACGACGCCAAGGTCGCGCCTGTGCGGCGGCATCGCCTCGATCGCCCGCTCGTCCAAAAAGATGCGGCCGCTGGTCGGTGACACGAAGCCGGCCATCATCATCAGGATCGTCGTCTTACCCGAGCCGGAGGGGCCGAGCAGGCTCAGGAACTCGCCGCGCCCGACGCACAGGTCGAGCCCATCGACGACACGCTGTTCCCCGTAAGATTTTGAAATGCGATCGAAGCGAATGAAATCGGTCATCGGTCAGTCTGCCCGCCAGGGTCGCGGCCGCCGACCCGCAGAAGCCGACGACCGGATCGCAAGCGGGTCGCCTTACTGCGCCACCCAAGCGTCGAAACGCTGGGTCAAGGCCTCGATGTTGTCGGTCCAGAAACTGACATTCAGCGGAAGGGCGTTTTTGATATTGTCCGGTGCGGTCGGCAGGTCCGCCTGCAGATCGGCCGGTACTGCTGCGGCGGCGGCCTTGTTGGGCAGGCCGTATGCAATGTATTGCGGCAGCTTCACCTGATTGTCCGGTTCGCTGGCGAAGGTGATGAAGTCCATCGCCTCCTTGGAATTCGGGCTGCCCTTCAGGATGACCCAGCTGTCGACGGCGTAGATGCTGCCGTCCCATACCACCTTGAAATTGGTCTTCTCGGTCTTGTTGATAGCCGATATCCGGCCGTTGTAGGCGGTGGTCATGACGACCTGTCCCGACTTCAGGAGTTGCAGCGGCTGCGCGCCGGATTCCCACCAGACGAGGTCGGACTTGATCTCGTCGAGCTTCTTGAAGGCCCGGTCGACACCTTCGGGTTTCGACAGGACATCATAGACATCCTTCGGCGCCACGCCGTCGGCCATCAGCGCGAATTCCAGCGTGTATTTGGGTCCACGACGCAGGCTGCGCTTGCCGGGAAATTTCTTCGTGTCCCAGAAATCGGCCCAAGAGGTCGGCGCGGTCTTCAGCTTGTCGGCATCGTAGCTCAGCGCCGTCGACCAGACGATGGCACCAACGCCGCAATCGCTGACTGCCGCATCGATGAACTTGTCCTTGCCGCCGAGGGCCGTCCAGTCGATCGGCTCGTACATCCCGTCGAAGCAGCCGAGCGCCAGTTCGTCCGATTCGACCTGCACCACGTCCCAGTTGGGCGTTCCGGCCTGGGTCTTGGCGGCGATGACGCCGATGCCACCGTCCCAACTCTCGGTGAGAACCGGCTTGCCCACCTTCTTCGCGAAGGGATCGAAATAGATCTCCTTCTGGGCATCCTGATAATTGCCGCCCCAGGAGACGATGGTGAGGTCACGCGCCGCGGCTGGCGCGACCGAAAGACCTGAGACGATGACGAGGCTGGTAAACACCCCCAGAACGGACCGCTTGATCACACCGACCTCCACGCTAGCCCGAACGCATCGGGACCAATCAAATTGGAACGAGTCTCAACAGATGACCATGAGCGGCAAAGACAAGCAATGCCGATCTGACGGCGCCGATCCCGACGCGGCCTGTCTTCGCGCCGCGGCAATGGGCGCGTCCAATTCCCGGCATTGTGAATGCGCGGGCGCTTGGCCGGAGATAAAAACGATTGCCACGATTAAGCCCGGTACGAAAAGATCGGCTTTGGCAGCGAATCATCTTGGAGCCGCCGGCAGGCAGAATTCAGAGAAATGTATACGATGTCGATTTCGACCGGGCCGAAATGCGGCATCGACCAAAAGCGCCGGCCGTCAAACACCGGAAAAGTCCGAGCTTTTCGGCGCTCTCGGAAAAGCGTTTGGTCCAGCCTGTTGCATCCCGCCCGCAATGCGGCAATGCTATCTTCAACGTATACGTCGTTTCCGTGAGAACGGGAGCGATCGCCTGGGAGGGTAGCAATGGCGTCGGTGAGTTTCCGCGATGTCCGCAAGACATTCGGAACGGTGGAGGTACTGCATGGCGTTTCCGTCGATATCGAGGAGGGCCAGTTCGTCGTTCTCGTAGGCCCGTCGGGCTGCGGAAAGTCGACCCTGTTGCGCATGCTCGCGGGGCTGGAACATATCACGGGCGGCGACATCGTCATCGGCGACCGGGTGGTCAACGCCCTGCCGCCGAAGGACCGGGACATCGCCATGGTGTTCCAGAACTACGCGCTCTATCCGCACATCACCGTCGCCGAGAACATGGGCTTTTCGCTCAAGCTGAAGGGCGCATCGAAATCCGAGATCGAGGCCAAGGTGTCGCCGGCCGCCGAAATTCTCGGCCTGTCGCATCTTCTCGACCGCTATCCGCGCCAGTTGTCGGGCGGCCAGCGCCAGCGTGTCGCCATGGGCCGCGCCATCGTGCGCAACCCGCAGGTCTTCCTGTTCGACGAGCCGCTGTCCAATCTGGACGCCAAGCTGCGCGTGACCATGCGCAGCGAAATAAAGAACCTGCACCAGCGCCTCGGCACCACGACGGTCTACGTCACCCACGACCAGATCGAAGCGATGACAATGGCCGACAAGATCGTCGTCATGCATGACGGCATCGTCGAGCAGGTCGGCGAGCCACTGGAGCTTTACGACAGGCCCAACAATCTCTTC
>JBBSUS010000365.1:0-3759 GCA_038234195.1 Hyphomicrobiales bacterium
GATGATGGCGATCAAATCCAACACGCCCGACGAAAGCCCAAACCGCATGGCCGACCCGACAGACGACACGCCAAAACGCAAGCCGACCCGCGAGGAACGCCTGCAGGCGCAGTTGCGCGGCAATCTGAAACGCCGCAAGGAACAGGCTCGCGCCCGCCGCAGCACCGAGCACAAGGACGTTGCACCGGGCGACCGGTCGGAGGAGCGCTGAGGCCTTCGGGCGAAACAGCAACCCTCGACCCGGCTCGACGAGCCAGGCCGATCAGGGCCGCTGACAGCCCCAGCCGAAGGACATCGGTTCTGGTCGCGTTCGGAGAAAAATCGTCGCAGTCCTGGGCCGCGCGCTGGCAAAACCCTCGCTTCATTCCCTTCTTCGCGAGAGCCAGGCGATCGTTTGGCGCGGCAGCCGTGCCGAAGTGTCCAATTCGCTTTCCACTTAAGTGTCAAAATCATTTGACATTTTAGAACGAAGCTAGCCTACTCGCGTGGACTTTGGATTGGGCGCGCCTTAGAACGGTTCTCACAAGGAGTTTTTCGAATGATCGATTACCAGGGCCAGTTCGAAGCGGCGATCGAAGCGCTTCATGCCGAAAAACGCTACCGGGTCTTCGCCGACCTGGAACGGATCGCCGGGCAGTTCCCCAAGGCGATCTGGCGCAACGAAGGCAAGGCCCGGGAAATCACCGTATGGTGCTCCAACGACTATCTCGGAATGGGTCAGCATCCGAGCGTGACATCGGCGATGACCACGACCGTCGCGGCAATGGGCTCGGGCGCCGGCGGCACGCGCAATATCTCCGGCACATCCAACCCGCTGGTCCAGCTGGAGCGTGAGCTCGCCGACCTTCACGGCAAAGAAGCCGCCCTCGTCTTCACCTCCGGCTTCGTCTCCAACGAGGCCTCGATCTCCACCATCGCCAAGCTGCTGCCGAACTGCCTGATCCTGTCCGACGAACTCAATCATGCCTCGATGATCGAAGGCGTGCGCAAGGCCGGCTGCAAGAAGCAGATTTTCCGCCACAACGACGTCGAGCACCTGGAAGAGCTCCTCAAGGCCGCCGAGCCGGACCGGCCGAAGCTGATCGTCTTCGAGAGCGTCTATTCGATGGACGGCGACGTGTCGCCGATCGAGAGGATCGTCGAACTGGCGGAATACTACAACGCC
This sequence comes from Hyphomicrobiales bacterium, assembly GCA_038234195.1. Lineage (GTDB taxonomy): Bacteria > Pseudomonadota > Alphaproteobacteria > Rhizobiales > Rhizobiaceae > Aurantimonas. Next base: position 1,166 of record JBBSUS010000365.1, read on the forward strand.
ATGACCTACATCGACGAGGTTCACGCGGTCGGCATGTATGGCGCGCGTGGCGGCGGCATTTCCGAGCGTGAGGGCGTCGCCCAGCGCATCGACGTGATCGAAGGCACGCTTGCCAAGGCATTCGGCTGCCTCGGCGGCTATATCACCGGCACCAAGGCGCTGATCGACGCGGTGCGCTCGTATGCGCCGGGCTTCATCTTCACCACCGCCCTGCCGCCCGCGCTGGCCGCGGCCGCGACGGCGTCGATCCGCCATCTCAAGACGTCCCAGGCCGAGCGCGACGGCCAGCAGCGCCAGGCGGCACGGGCCAAGGACGTATTCGGCAGCGCCGATCTTCCGGTGATGCCCTCCGACACGCACATCGTCCCGATCCTCGTCGGCGATGCAGACCTCTGCAAGAAAGCCAGCGACCACCTCTTGCAGCGCCATGGCATCTACATCCAGCCGATCAACTACCCGACCGTGCCGCGCGGCACCGAGCGCCTGCGCATCACGCCCACGCCGCTGCATGGCGACGCCCTGATCGATACACTCAAAGACGCGCTGGTCGAAACCTGGAAGGCGATCGGAATTCCCTTCGCGACAGCGCGGCCCGTCGAGACCAAGCGGTCTTCGACGATCACGCCGCTCGTCGTGAGCCAGGCCGGCGGCTGATCGCCAGCCTGACCCCCAGCCATGCGCCTCGTAGATTGCAGTTCAGCCATCGAACTTGAGCCGAACCCTTGATGAAATCGTCTCTCGGCGAGCATCTGAAGCGCCTGCCGTTCTCCGCCAACGAACAGTGGCCGGACGGTTATCCGGTTGCGGAGGCCATGGCGCATGGCACAATGACGCTCGAGGTCTTCGCTCCGAGCGGAAAAGACCGCCAGACCCCGCATCGCCAGGACGAACTCTACATCGTGGCCTCCGGCACGTCGGATTTCGTCAATGCGGGCGAGAGGACGAAGGTGGCGGCCGGCGACGCTCTCTTTGTCCGCGCCGGTTCGGAGCACCGCTTCAGCGGCATGTCCGCCGACTTCGTCACTTGGGTGGTCTTCTGGGGTCCCGACGGCGGAGAAGCCCCGGCGCCGGTTCCATCGCAGGATGCGTCTGTCGACGCGTGACGGCAACGAGGACGTTGCCGCGGATCACGCTGGGCAACCGTTCAAACTGCGGTGACGTCCGAGGCCTTCCACCAAGCCTTATCCGCAAAGCTCCCCATCCCGCGATCAGGTCGCTGGCCTGGACCGCAGGCTCGTCGACAGGCCGTACAGGACCAACATAATCAGTGGCAGGAGGGCGAGCAAACCGATGGCATCGGCGAGGCCTATCGTTTCGCCGAGGCGCCCGAGCAGAAGGGGCACGACCAAAAGCGCGAACCCCACGGCCTGCGTCGCGCCAGCGGATACCGCTCCGGGCCGCTCCGGCACGACGTCATTGGCAATCGACAGAATAAGCGGAAAGAAGTTGCCCAGACACATGCCGGCAACCGCCAGCGCGACAGCGACGACCGCAAAGATCGGCACGGCCCACAAGAGCAGGACGCTTGCGCCACCCAGGAGGATGGTCGCAACTAGCATGGTCTGAAGCTCGAAGGCCCGAAGCAATCTGCTGGCGAAAAGGCGCCCCAGCACCGTGCCGCCGAAGAACACCGACATCAGCGTCACTCCGGTGGTCGCCGAAACGGACAGTTGAACTTCGAGGAATTGCGCCCCCCAAAAGCCGATTCCCCATTCGGTCGCTATCCCGAGGAAGATCATGGCGAGCACCAGATACAGCGCCGGGGGCAACCGCCCCTGCCCGCCCACCGCCGATTGCATCCCGATGGTATCGGTCATAGCCGGGCGGGACGCCTGGAGCGGGCGCGATGCGAAAAAGACGAGGCCCACCAGCACCGCTGAGGCAACAAGCGTCTGCCGCCAATCGAGTCCGGTCTCGATTGAAATGCCGATGAACAGCGGGCAGGCAAAGACGCCTAGCGCACCGAAGACGAAACCTTCGGTCAAAGCGATGCCCCGATTTGCGCCGTGCCGGTGTGCGATGGCTGCCTGGCTCGTCACCTGAAGCGCGCCGACGCTCAGGCCAAGACCGAGCGCGCCGAACAGCGTCCCGGCCATTGGCATCGGGATGGCGAAAAGAAGAACCAGACCGATCATCAGCCAGACGCTCACCGTCTCGATCGATGCGTTGGAGAACCGGCGAGACAGGATCGACACCAACTGGCCCGCCACGAACAGGCCGAAGGCGTAGAGGCTGAAATGCCACCCGATGTCGACCTTGGTCAGGCGCATTTCGTCGCGCAGGAAGGGCGTGATCGAACCCAGGATCGCCTGATGATAACCGAAGAGCCCCAGCATCAGATAAAGATGCCAGGTGTAGGCGTCCCTCGCGATGCGCCGGCTTGCCCCGGCTGCGCGGCGCATTCACGTGGCTCCCAGAGCGAACCGGGCGTCACGCACGACATAGACCTTTCAGCGCGGCATGCTGGATAAGGATGATCGTCTTGGCGTCGATGATGCGCCCGTCCTCGATCATCTCGAGCGCTTCGCGAAACGGCACCTCAAGGACGTGGATGTCCTCGCCTTCGTGACGAACGCCGCCACCCCGGCCGGTGC
>JBBSUS010000366.1:0-3740 GCA_038234195.1 Hyphomicrobiales bacterium
GCACAGCCGGTGGCCGATCTCGTCGGCGCGCTGATGGATCCGATCCTGCGTAAGAAGGCCGGCATGACGACGGGGCTCGTCGCGGCCTGGCCGGAGATTGCCGGCCCGCGCCTCGAGAAATCGACCCGGCCGGAAAAGCTCGTCTGGCCGGCACGCCGCAGCGATCTCGATCCGTTCGAGCCCGCGACGCTCGTCGTCGCCTGCGAGGCCGCCGCGGCGCTGAGGCTGCAGCATCAGACCAGCGAGCTTCTGGCGCGGATCAACGCGTTCTTCGGTTTCGCCGCCGTCGCGCGGATCAAGCTCGTTCAAAAACCCGTCAACCGCGAGCGACCGGATCGTCGTCCGAAGCTGCGCGACCTTGGCCCTGCCGACGAAACGCGCATCGACGAGATGGTGGAGCGGATCGAGGATCCCAGGCTGCGCAAGGCCTTGCGCGCCTTCGCCGAGGCATCGCTGCGGCGAAGTTCGCCGTGAGACAACCCACCGCGGGACCTGGCGCGAGGTGGCGGGTCCGGTCGACGAAGCGGCCGGCCCATTGGAAAAGCCGCATTTCTTGGATAGATCGCACCCCAGCCGACGTTCTTTCAGACGAAAAGGTTCGAAATCGATGATCAAGCCGACATCCGCATATTTTGGCGCCACCGCTGGCGCTCCCGTCAGCACCCGGCGCACCGCACGCTTTGCCGCCCTGTTGGCCGGTGCCGGCCTCCTGGCGCTCGCCGGTTGCAACGATTCCGACAAGGCCGCGGCCAACGCGATCGTGATGCCCGCCGGCGATATGGAGATCGCGCAGTCGGACACCCCGGCCGCCACGCCGGACGCGTCGACCACTGCGCCGGCTCCGGCCTCGGACGCGGCGCCTGCCGCCCCGTCCGGCGAAGCGCCTGCTGCCTCGAGCAGTTCCACCACCGCCTCCACGGGCGACGCCAAGGCTGCCGAAGAGATCGCCGTCGTCGACGCACCGAAATCCACGGGCTCCGTCGACGTCGCCAAGCTGATGGCCGGCGAAGCGCTGCCCGATGTCGTCATCGGCGATCCGAAGGCGCCCGTGACCATCGTCGAATACGCCTCGATGACTTGCCCGCACTGCGCCGACTTCCACTCGGAGTCGCTGCCCATCATCAAGAAGGCCTTCATCGACACCGGCAAGGCCAAGCTGATCCTGCGCGAATTCCCCTTCGATCCGCGCGCGCTGGCTGCCTTCATGCTGGCCCGCTGCACCGGTGACGATGCGCGGCGCACGGCGATGGTCGACGTCCTGTTCGACCAGCAGGCGGATTGGGCCCGGGCCGAGAACGCGTCGGAAGCGCTGTTGCGCATCGCCAAGCTCGCGGGCATGAGCGAAAACGACTTCAAGGCCTGCCTCAACGACAAGGCCCTGCAGCAGAAGGTCGTCGACGTGCAGCAGCGCGGCGAGACCGTGTTCGGCGTTAGCGCGACGCCGACCTTCTTCGTCAATGGCGACAAATATGCCGGTGCGCTCAGCCCCGAGCAGATGGCCGCGGTGATCAAGGCCCACGAGAAGTAGGCTTCAACCCGATCCCGCGATCATCCGATTGCCGAATGCCGAACACCAGGACGGCGTCCCTCTTCATCGGGAGGGGCGCCGTCTTTTTTTGCAATGCAGCAATTGGCCTCGTTCGGTTTTTGTCCTAGAACGGGTAGCGGGTTGCGGGAGGCGGCCCGTCGGGCCTTGCGAGCAACCAGGACGCGAAGCGCGGGCCTGATTGTCGAAAGGGCTGCATCACGCGGCTCGGCGTTGCGGTGGCTCGAACATGCCGCATGCGGGCGCGGCGAGACGTTGAGCGCATCGGCGGATGGTGGTCCGCCGCCTTTCAGCGCTTCGGGGGAGACGGTTTTTAAAGTTTCATGGCCAAGCGGATCTTCACCTTCCAGCGCGGGGCGTCCGACCGGACCGCCGATGCGGCCGAGGCGCTCGGCCTGAAGGGCGCCAATCTGGCGCTTCTGGCCTCGCTCGACGTGCCGGTGCCGCCGGGCTTCACCATCGCGACATCCGCCTGGCGCGAGGCACAGGGCGGCGGCGAGGGCGGGCTGCCGCAGGCGCTGCGCGCCGAACTGCGCTCGGCCATCGAATGGCTGGAGGAGGTCACCGGCCGGCGCTTTGACGGCGACCAGCGCCCTCTGCTTTTGGCGGTGCGCACCAGCGCCCGCGTCCAGATGCCCGGCGTCGCCGACAGCGTGCTCGACGTCGGCCTGAATGACCGAACGGTGGAAGTGCTGGCCGGCGAACTCGACGACCCGGCCTTCGCGTGGCGCAGCTACCGGCGCTTCATCGAGAGCTATGCCGGACTGGTCTTCGACGCCGACCCCGCCGAGTTCGAGGAACTGTCCGACGCCGAGCGTGAGCGGGCCGGCTGGTCGGGCGAGCCGGAGAGGCTCGACGACTGGCAGGCGCTGATCGCCTGCTACCACCGCTTTCTGGACGAAGAGCTCGGGGCCGTCCTGCCGCAGACGCCGCTGGAGCAGCTGACGGCCGTGGTCGAGGCGGCCTATGACAGCTGGCGCAGTCCGCTGGCGGCGAGCCACCGCATCATCCAGGGCATCGCCGAGAATGCGGGCCTGGCGATCACCATCCACGCGATGATCTTCAACGAGCGCAACGCCAAGTCCGGCACCGGCCGGGCCGTCTCGCGCGACCTGTCCACCGGCCAGTCGCAGCTGACCGGCGAATTCGGCCTCGGCGCCCGCAGCTCCCACGCCATCGGCGAGAAGGCCCAGCTCCTCGATCTGGCCGACCCGCGTCCGGGCCCCGGGTCGGAAGCGGGCGCGCCCTTCCCCTGCGACCTCGGCGAACTGACCGCCCATGTGAAGCGCATCGAGGCGCATTTCGGCGATGCCGTCGAGGTCGACTTCATGGTCGGCGACGGCGAACTCTTCCTGATGCAGTCGCGCATTGCGCGGCGCGGCGCCGCCGAATCGATCCGCGTGGCCGTCGAACTCGTCGCCGAGGGGCTGATCTCCGAAGAGGAGGCGATCCTCCGGGTCGACCCGAGCTCCCTCGACCAGTTGCTCCATCCGACCATCGCGCTCGACCACGCCATGACCGTTCTGGCCCGCGGCATGCCGGCAGCGCCCGGCGCGGCCGTCGGCGAGATCGCCTTTTCCTCCGAACGCGCTCAGATCGTCGCCAACGAGGAACGGCCGGTGATTCTCGTGCGCAACGAGACCTATCCGGAAGACATCCACGGCATGCACGTCGCCGACGGCGTCCTGACCATTCGCGGCGGCACGACGAGCCACGCCGCCGTGGTGGCGCGCGGCCTCGGCAAGCCCTGCGTCACCGGCGCCGGCTCGCTGCGCATCAACACCGAGACCCGGACCCTGCATGCGGCCGGCAAGGTGCTGAACGAGGGTGACCAGATCACCATCGACGGAACCTCGGGTGAGGTGATCGAGGGCGCCGCCGGCCTGATGCGGCCTTCGCTGACCGGCGATTTCGCCACGCTGATGGAGTTTGCCGACCGCGCCCGGCGCATGCGGGTGCGCGCCAATGCCGAGACGGCGATCGACGCGCGCGCCGCGCGCTCCTTCGGCGCCGAGGGCATCGGCCTGTGCCGCACCGAGCACATGTTCTTCGAGGGCAACCAGATGCGGGCGATGCGCGAGATGATCCTCGCCACCGACGAAGCGGGCCGTCGCGCCGCCCTCGACAAGATGCTGCCCTTCCAGCGCTCGGGCTTCACCGAGCTGTTCGAGATCATGGCCGGTCTGCCGGTGAC
>JBBSUS010000367.1:0-3732 GCA_038234195.1 Hyphomicrobiales bacterium
GCCGGCAATTCCGCGAGAAGCCGGGGATCATGCAGGGCACCGAGAGGCCGGACTATGCCCGTGCCGTCGACCTGCTCACCCGCGCGGCCATCAAGGAGATGATCGTGCCCTCTCTGCTGCCGGTGCTGGCACCAATCGTCGTCTATTTCGGCGTTCTGCTGATTTCCGACAAGAGCCAGGCGTTCTCCACCGTCGGCGCGATGCTCCTGGGTGTCATCGTGACAGGCATCTTTGTCGCCATCTCGATGACCTCGGGCGGCGGCGCATGGGACAATGCCAAGAAGTCGTTCGAGGATGGATTCGTCGACTCGAACGGGGTGCGGCACCTGAAGGGCTCGGAGGCTCACAAGGCGTCCGTTACCGGCGACACGGTCGGCGACCCGTACAAGGATACGGCAGGACCCGCGGTGAACCCGGCGATCAAGATCACCAACATCGTGGCCCTTCTGCTGCTGGCGGTGCTGGCCCACTCCTGAGGCAGCGAAGTCGGCGTGAAATAAAAGAGGCCCTGCCGATCATCGATCGGCAGGGCCTCTTTTCGTTCGTCAGACGACGTATCACAGATCTTCGCTAGAAGGCGCCGGCTTAATTCTTCAACAGGTCGGGGGCTCGGGCCGGCACGCCTGCGCCGGTCGTATCCGACAGAATCTGGCCGAGGAACGTGCGGTCCTGACCGCCGGTCGGCGTCGTGCGCGAGATGAAGTCGAAGGGCTGGCCGTTCTGCAGGCCATAGTTGGCGATGCGTTCGACCCGGCCGTCCTTGTTGAAATAGACCGCCAGTACCTTCTGATCCACGAGGCGGGGCTCCATGAAGGCTACCGGCCGCACGCGTTTCTGCGAGATATAGTAAAACACCTCGTTGTCGAAGGTCGCCGTCGTCGAGGGCGAGCCGAGCGCCAGAAGCACCTGCTCACGGCTCGAGCCGGTCGGAACCAGCTCAAGAGTTTTCTGGTCGATCACATAGCCTTGGTTCAAGACCTCGGCCGTTGTGCAGCCCGGAAGGGCGACGAGCGAGGTGAGGGCGACGGCTCCGAGGAACACTCGGCTGGATCGACTGGAAAAGTTCACGCTGGCAATCTCCCTGACGCTTCGCATCGTCAACCGATGCCGTTCGTTTGCGCCGTTTTTTAGGGCGGCTGCGGCGTTTCGACGCCTTACCCACCGATTCGGCCGTCTGCCCCGAGCGTCGGCGCGGTCTCCGCCTTCACCGAGGCGCGCCCTAGGTAAAGCAGCTTGGCGACCGTTGCAATCGAGGGGCTGCTGTGTCACCGCCTTCCCAAAGGCTGGCTACAGTTCCGGCACTGCACGTTCCACCCCTACGGTATCGGGCCGAGGACGTGTCTTGGCGATCGGGCGAGGCGCCGCATCGGTTCACCGAAGGCCGACATTTTACAGGAAACCGGCGATCCCATGTTTGAACGCTTCAAGACCGCACGCCGCAACAAGGAGATCGTCGATTCCGTTTATTCTGGACTGGTCGAGGTTGCCCGGGCGCCGGTTCTCTTCGAGACGCTTGGCATACCCGACACGGTGATGGGCCGATTCGAGGCCTTGTCGCTGCACGTCTTCCTGTTCCTGCGCCGCTGCCGCGGCGAAGCGCCGCTCGAACCAGTGGTACAGGATCTCGTCGACCGGGTGGTGGTCGACCTCGAAGCGTCCATCCGCGAGTTGGGCGTCGGCGACCCGTCCGTGCCCAAGCGCATGCGCAAGCTGACGGGGATCCTCTACGAACGCATCGCGGCATACGATGCCGCCTTCGATTCGGAAGACAAGCAGTCGGCGCTCGCCTCCGCCCTTGCGCCCCGCGCCTTCGCGACCGAGGAAAAGCCGCGTCGTAATGCACCAATGCCGATCGATTTGCCCGATGCCGGTCCGTTGGCGGCGCATGTCCTGAAGGTTGCTGCCACCTTCGCGGCGGTGCCCGCCGAAGCCATCCTCGCCGGACGTTTCAACCCGGAGCCCGTCTGATGAATACCGAGAACTCTCCCCGTGAGCCGATCCGCTGCACCTTCAAGGTCGCAAAACTTCCGCGCGACGGTCTCCAAATCGACTTCGTTGCCGATGAAACGCAACGCCGTGCACTGGCCGAGCGCTTGGAGATCGTCACCGTGCGGCGCCTCTCTGCCCGCCTCGTTGCAAAGCTCTGGCGAGCGGAGGGGATTGCGATCGAAGGCCGCTTGAAGGCGGAAATCGAACAGGAGAGCGTCGTGACGCTCGAACCGATCAGGCAGGTCATCGACGACCCGTTCCACATCACCTTCGTGCCAGAGAATTCGCGCCTGGCGCGAATCGTGCGGCCGGACGAGACCGAGTTGCAGATTGATCCGGAAGCGGAAGATCCGCCGGAGACGTTTTCCGGTGACGCAATCGACATCGGACCCTATCTATCGGAAGCGGTAGCTCTGGCTCTGGACCCCTATCCGCGCGAAGCCGATGCGGCTTTCACGCCGGTCGACACCGATCCCGAGCCGCCGGAAGCGAAGCCGTCGCCATTTGCGGTCCTCGTCGATCTGAAGGCCAGGCGTTCCGCACAGGACGACCCGGAGTCGAATTGATTACGTGGCGGCTGTTGCCGTCACCGCCGAAACGGATATCTTCGCGCCGCGTCGCAAGGGTGCGGTGCGGGAAAGCGAGACAGGTTTGAACATTAAGACCGGCATCACGATTTCGATCGACGCCATGGGCGGCGATCACGGGCCGGAGGTCGTTCTCGGCGGCGCCGCGATCGCGCTGGAGCGCCATCCGGGTACGCGTTTCGTGCTCTTCGGCCAGACCGACGCGGTCACGCCCGCTCTGGAAAAGCATCCTGCGTTGAAGGCGGCCTCGACCTTCCACCATTGCGAGATCGCCATCCGAATGGACGACAAGCCGTCTCAGGCGTTACGCCAAGGCCGCTACAAATCCTCCATGTGGCGCTCCATCGATGCGGTGAAGACTGGTGAGGCGGACGTTGCCGTGTCGGCAGGCAACACCGGTGCGTTGATGGCGATGGCGAAATTCTGCCTGCGCACGATGGCCAACATCGAGCGCCCGGCGATCGCCGCCATCTGGCCGACGCTGCGCGGCGAGAGCATCGTTCTCGATGTCGGCGCGACCATCGGTGCGGACGCACAGCAGCTCATCGACTTCTCGATGATGGGCGGCGCGATGGCGCGCACCCTATTCGGCGTCGAGCGCCCGACCGTCGGTCTCTTGAACATCGGCGTCGAGGAGGTGAAGGGCCAGGACGAGATCCGCGAAGCGGGGCGGCTTCTGCGCGAAATGTCGTTGTCCGGCATCGATTATCACGGTTTCGTCGAGGGTGATGATCTCGGCAAGGGCACTGTCGATGTGGTCGTCACCGAAGGTTTTACCGGCAATATCGCGCTGAAGACCGCAGAGGGCACGGCAAAGCAGATCGGAGCCTATCTGCGCGAGGCGATGACCCGGACGTGGCTCGCCAAGCTCGGCTACATTCTGGCGAAGACCGCGTTCGACCGACTGCGCGATAAGATGGATCCGCGAAAGGTCAATGGCGGGGTTTTTCTGGGCTTGAACGGTATCGTCATCAAAAGTCATGGCGGCACCGACGCAGAAGGCATCGCCGCGGCGATCGATCTCGCCCATGCCATGGCGCGGCACGGTCTACGCGAGAAGATCGAGGCCGATTTGCAGAGTTTCTACCAGCGTATGTCGGATGAGGCCGCGCTTGCCTCGGAACCGCAGGCCGATATGGCGCTGCAAGCCGCGTCC
>JBBSUS010000368.1:0-3726 GCA_038234195.1 Hyphomicrobiales bacterium
AGGGATCTGCGGGAGGTCGAGATACTCGGCCGCGCGGTCCATGTCGTTGGCTGCGAGCGCCGCCACAAAGCCACCGACGGCGCCGCGCGGGGTCTCGCGCGCGAGCGGATCGGGCTTGGGCTTTTCGGCCTCGTTCGGGTCGGTGCGATCGACCCGGCTCTGAACGAGTTGCGCCGCGGCCGGAGCCGGCGGCAGGACAACGAGCAGACAGACCAGTACCAGGATCGCCGCGGGGACGGCAGAGACGGCCGCCCCCAGGCCACCGCCAAGGCGTGTTGCCGCAACCGCACCCGCATGCCGTGCGTTTCTCGGGCTCGCGTTCAAATCCCGCCCACCTTGACGTCCCCCTGTTGGCGTCCCGTAGCCGATCGTACGACCGTCGAGCGGTGCGTTGCCGACGCTCAGCCCATGAACTGGCCGCCATTGACCTCGATCACCTGACCGGTGATGTAGCCTGAAAGCAGCGGGGCCGAAAGAAACAGATAGGCCGGCGCGCAATCCCTGGCCGTCCCCAGCCGCTTCAGCGGGATCGAGGCCGCGGTGGCATCGAGCTTTTCCTGGCTGGAATAGCGTCGGTGAAAATCGGTCATGATGGTGCCCGGCGAAACCGCATTGACCCGAATACCGTCCGGCGCGAGTTCCTTGGCCAGCGCCCGCGTCCAGGTCGACACGAAGGCCTTCGACGCCGAATAGAGCGACGAGCCGGGACTTCCGCCGATGGTCGCAGAGATCGACGAGGTGTTGACGATCGCAGCACCGCCCGAGCGCTTCAGCGCCGGCAGCAGCGCCGTCGTCAGGCTGACGACCTGGCGGATGTTGAGATCGAGAACAAGGTCGTATTGCGCCCGGGTCACTTCGCCCGCCGGCACCCGCCCGCCCATGGTGCCGGCGTTGTTGATCAGCACGTCGATGCGCTCGCCCGTCCGGTCCAGCACCGCTTCGGCCAGCCGCGAACCGCCCTCGGGGTCGGCCAGATCGGCGGTCAGCAGCGTCAGCCGCTCGCGATCGGCCGCGGCCAGGCCTTGCAGAAGATCGGCCTCGGCATGTTCCATGCTCCGACCGGCATGGGCGACGACCGTCGCGCCGCAGGCCAGGAACAGCCGCGTGATGCCCGCCCCGATTCCGCGCCCGGCGCCGGTGACGACGACCATTCGGTTCTCAAACAGCTTCGCGTCGAATGCCTGCATGTGACGTCACTCCCGTCCCGTCCGGCTGGACCCAGCCGCTTGCGAAACCTGTCAAAGCCGCTCGCGGCGTCCCTTGACTGCCAGAACCACGCCGCCGATCGCCACCAGCAGCCAGGCGGCGATCAGCACCATGCCGCCGGTCGGAGCCGCGTTGACGAAAAGCCGGCCGCCGAGAGCCGTCCGCGCGGCGAGATCGCCGGAAAACAGCAGCGTCCCGACGATCATCGCCCCGCCGGCAAACGCCGAAAGCTTCGGCAGCGCTGCGCGCAGCGCCGAAATGCCCAGAAGCGCCGGGGCATGGACCAGCGCAATTCCCGCCGCAATGGCGACGAGGCGGATGTCGCCGCCATGGGCCGCCAGCGCGGCGCCCGCGATGCCCGCGGCACCGAAGAGACCGGCGAAGATTACCAGGATCGCGGTCAAGGATGGCCGCCGCTCTGCGGCACCGGCGTCTCGCCAGCCGTGTCGGCGAGTGGCGGCGTCTCAGGCTCGTTCACATGCGGCTCGACCTTCGGCATCTCGTCCAGCACCGATTGCGGCCACAGCCCATAACCGACCGAATAGGCGGCCTTCGCCAGAAGATGTGCCCCGATCGGCGCGGTCAAAAGGAAAAACGCGACGGCCGCGATCGCCCGCAGGATTTCAGCTAGGTCCGTCGACATGAAGGCCAGCGCGATCAGCATCATCGCGGAGCCCACCGAGCCCGCCTTCGAGGCCGCGTGCATGCGCGTATAGAGATCCGGCAGGCGCAGCAGCCCCAGCGCTGCAACCGCGGCGAAGGCCGAGCCGCCGATGATCAGCAACGAGGCGATGATGGTCGCGATGTCGCCGATCATGGCCGGCCTCCCTTGGCCACGCGCCCGTCCGCCCCTTCCGGGTCGCGAAACGGCAAGGATTCCCTGCCGTCCTCGTTGTCGCCGGTCTTGCCGCGCGCCATGATGAAGCGGGCGAAAGCCACCGTCGCCAGGAAACCGACGAGGCCAAGGGCGATCGCGACATCGACGTAGAGCGTGAATCCGGTGTCGATGCCGATCACCGCGATGAAGCCGATGGCGACGCTGGTCAGCATGTCGAGGCCGAGCACCCGGTCGGGCAGCGTCGGGCCGAGGACGATGCGGATGATCGTCAGAAGGAACGCCAGGCCGAGCAGGATCAACGAAATGGTAAGCGCGACGCTGAGAAAGCCTGTTGCGAAATCGTGGAGCCTCATCCGAACGCCTCCAGGATCTTGGTCTCGAAGCCGTTGGCGATGTCGGCGCGCGCCGCTTCCGGGTCGGAGCAATCGATGGCGTGGACGTAGAGCGTCGAGCGATCCTCGGAAACGTCGACGGACAGGGTACCCGGCGTCAGCGTGATCATGTTGGCGAGCAGCGTGATCTGGAAATCGGTCGTGACCTTCAGCGGATAGGCGAAGATGCCCGGTTTCACGTCGAGCCGGGGCGACAGCACGATCTTCACCATCCGCCAGGCCGACATCAGGAGTTCGTAGACGAACAGCAGGAACAGCGAAGTGATGCGGCCGGCCCGGCCCAGATATCCGACCGTGCCGACCTCTTCACGGATGAGATAGAGGACGAAGGCGCCCAGGGCGTAGCCGAACAGGAGATTGGCGAGGGTAAAGGAACCGGTGACCATCACCCAGGTCAGCGCCAGCACGAGGTTGAAGAGCGACAATCTCACGAGGCGCCTCCGAAGACCGACGTGAAATAGGCGGCCGGATCGATCACGCCGCCGGCCGCCGCGTCCGTCAGGCGCAGCAACCAGTCGGGCCAGACGCCGGCGATGACGACATAGGCCGTGAGCGCCAGAAGCGGCACCAGCGAGAAGGCCCGTTCGGGGCCGGCGGCCTTGAAGCGATCGTCCTCGATCGCGCTCGCCTCATGCGCACCCGATGCGCCGGCGAGCGCAGGCAGTGGTCGCCAGAAGGCCAGTGCGAACACCCGCGCGCTGGCGATCGTCATGAGGAAACCCGAGACGAGGATCGCGGCCGCGAGCCACGGCATGCCGGCCGCGATCGTGGCCCGCACCAGCATGATCTTCGGCCAGAAGCCCGAAAAGGGCGGCAGGCCGGAGACCGAGAACAGGAAGATCAGCATCAGCGCGGCGAACAGCGGATAGCGCCGCCACAGCCCGCCCATCTCGGCCAGCGACGACGAGCCGTTGAGATAGGACGCGACACCGGCCGCCAGATAAAGCCCGGTCATCACGACGATCGAGTGCAGCGCGTAGAGGATGGCGCCGGACAAACCTGTCCGGTAAGCCGCCTGCGCGGCAATGTCGGCGGCCTGGCCCACATTAGCGGCCAGCGGCGACAGACCGCCGAGCTGAGGAATCGCGAGCCCCGCCATGATCGTGCCGATGCCGGCGATGACGAAATAGTTCAGCAGCCGGCGCAGATCGGTCTGCGCGAGCGCGCCGAGCGCGCCGACCAGCATCGTCAGGCCCGCGACCCAGGCGATCAGCGGCGCGATCTCGGCCCGCTCGGGCGGAAACAGCATGAGCAGGATCCGGATCATCGCGTAGATGCCGACCTTGGTCA
>JBBSUS010000369.1:0-3717 GCA_038234195.1 Hyphomicrobiales bacterium
TAGAGCCCCATCAGCTTCGTATTGTCCTCGGGCACGATGGTCGTCGCTATGTCCAGAATGAAGCGGCCGCTGCCGGGCAGGCCCTCGACGGTCAGGCGGTCGGGCGTTGCGTCGTAGCGATCGGGCGAAACGGCGTGGCCCTGCTCGACGAGGCCGGTCAGCGTCAGCTCGTCGCCGTCGAGGACCAGCGGCGCATCGGCTTCGGCGCCGTCGCGGCGTTCGAGTTCCAGCCGCGTTTCGATCTCGGCGCGTCGTTCGAACAGCTTGATGGTCATCGCCACCGAATGCAGCACGAAATCGGTCGGGCGGTAGTCGGCAAGCTTGATGGTCTGTCCGTCGTCGGTGCGCAGCATGGAAAGGTCCTCTTGGTTTTGCGCCATGAGGTAAGAGCGGGACGCCCGATTGCCAGCCGCTGGGTAGAAATCTCGGGGAACGGTCGCGCCGCGACAAGCGTCCCTCTCGACGTTTGACCGATCAGACCGTAAGGGAAACGTAGAAGCTTTTTTTCGGCGGTATCGGGCCGTGTTCGAATGCGGAAAGACGCGCGAACCGGTCCGCCTGCCGCCACTGGCTTCCCCCGTCTTCGAGGAGATCCTCACCATGAACGTCATGACCCCGAAATTCGGCCTTGGTGCCTCGGTCCTCCGCAAGGAGGACGATGCCTTCATCCGCGGCGCCGGGCATTACACCGATGACGACACCAGCGCGAGCCTTCTCCACGGCGTCGTGCTGCGCGCGCCGCACGCCCATGCGAAATTCACCATCGGCGATCTGGCTGCCGCCCGCTCGGCTCCGGGCGTCAAGCTGGTGATGACCCACGCTGACGTGGCCCATCTCGGCGAACTGCCGTGCAATGCCGCACCGGAGCAGGCCGACGGCTCGAAGTTCGATCCGCGCCTGGCGCCGGTGCTGTGCGAGGACGTCGTGCGCCATGTTGGCGACGGGGTCGTCTTCGTGGTTGCCGAGACGGCGGCGCAGGCGAATGACGCGGTCGAACTGATCGAGGTCGATTATACGCCGCTGCCGGTCGTCAGTGATCTGGCCTCTGCCGTCGCCGGGCCCGATGCACTCGTTTGGGCCGACAAGCCCGACAACGTCGCCGGCCGCATGCATGCCGGCGACAAGGCGGCGACGGCGGCGATCTTCGACGATGCGGCGCATGTGACGCGCGTCGAACTCGTGCAGAACCGGCTGGTCGCCAACTATCTGGAGGTCCGCTCGTCGATCGGGGCCTATTCGAAGACCGACGATCACTACACGCTGACGACCGGTAGCCAGGGCGTCCATGGCATGCGCGACAGTCTCGCGGCGAAGGTGCTGAAGGTCGAGCCCTCGCAGTTGCGGGTCATTACGAACGACGTGGGGGGCGGGTTCGGCACCAAGACGTTCATCTATCGCGAGCACGTGCTGGTGCTGGCCGCCGCCAAGGCGCTGGGGCAGGCGGTGAAATACACCGCCACCCGCACCGAGCACTTCGTCTCCGACAGCCATGGGCGCGACAACATCGTCAAGGCCGAGATGGCAATGGACAAGGACGGCAAGTTCCTGGCGATGCGCGTCGCGCTCGACGCGAACCTGGGCGCCTATGCCGCCCAGTTCGGCCCGTACATCCCCTGGGTGGGGCTGTCGATGACCACCGGCGTCTACGACATTCCCACAATCGATGTCGATTGCACGCTGCGCTATTCGCATACGGTTCCCACCGATGCCTATCGCGGCGCCGGACGGCCGGAAGCGGCCTACATGGTGGAGCGGCTTGTCGATCAGTGCGCGACCGATCTCGGCATCAACCCGGTGGAGCTGCGCAAGCTTAATTTTATCAAGCCCGAGCAACTTCCCTACAAGACGCAGATGGGCCGGACCTACGACACAGGCGAGTTCGCCGGCCATCTCGACGAGGCGCTGCGCCGTGCCAAACATGCGACCTTCGAGGATCGGCGGGCCGCGTCCAAGGCGAACGGCAAGCTGCGGGGCCTCGGCGTTTCCTGCTATATCGAGGCGTGTGCCTTTCCGGGGTCCGAGCCGGCCTTCGTCGAATTGAAGCCCGACGGCCGCATCGAATTGAAGATCGGCACCCAGACCAACGGGCAGGGCCATGCGACCGCATACGCCCAGTTCATCGCCGAGGCGCTGAAGCTCGATTACGACCTCATCGACGTGAAGCAGGGCGACACCAACGACCTGGCCAGTGGCGGCGGCACCGGCGGCTCGCGCTCGATCCCGCTCGGCGCCGTCTCCGTGCGACGCGCCAGCCAGGCGCTGGCCGAGAAGCTGAAGAAGCTCGCCGCCGACGAACTGGAAGCCTCGATCGGAGATATCGAACTTGAGGACGGCACCGCCCGGATCGTCGGCACCGACCGGTCGATCGATTTTGCAGCGCTCGCAGCGGCGGCGAAGTCGCAGGCCGACTTGAAGGCGGAAGGCGAGTTCAAGGGCGAACAGCCGACGTTTCCAAACGGCACCCACATCTGCGAGATCGAGATCGATCCGGAGACCGGCACCAGCGAGATCATAGCCTACACAGTCGTCGACGATTTCGGCGTGACGGTGAACCCGGTGCTGTTGCTCGGCCAGGTGCATGGCGGCATCGCGCAGGGAATCGGCCAGGCGCTGATCGAGAACGCGGTCTACGACGCCGATGGCCAGCTGGTGACGGCGAGTTTCATGGACTACGCCATGCCGCGCGCCTGGGACCTGCCGTTCTTCGACTTCAAGACCCGCAACGTGCCCTCGAAACACAATGCGCTGGGCATCAAGGGGGCGGGCGAGGCCGGTACGGTGGGCTCGGCCCCCGCCGTGATGAACGCCGTGATCGACGCGCTGCGAACGGTCGGCGTCAGCCATCTCGACATGCCGGCAACGCCGCAGCGGGTCTGGGACGCCATCCAGGGCGTCAAGTAAGCCGCCACGACAGACAAGGGACCCCGGCGCGAGCCCGCGGGTTCGGGACTTGGCATTTTGAAAGCCGGTCGCTTCTGCGACCGGCGACAGGGCCGCTCGATGCGGCCCCAGCGACACTGGCCTTCGACCGGACGAGCCGGTCGTCCTCCGTCGAGCCGCGACGGGCGTGCCGGTCGTGAAGATGAAAGCGGGGACCGATGGACAGGCAGCCGGCGCAGGGCGACGCGCCGAATCCGATGCTCGGCATCATCTTCAAATGCATCTCGGTCGTCATCTTCGTCGGCATGCAGACCCTGATAAAATTCGGCGGCGAGGACATTCCTGCCGGGCAGATCGTGTTCTTTCGCTCCTTCTTCGCGCTGATCCCGGTGGTGATCTATCTCGGCTGGCTGGGTGACCTTCGCACTGCGTTGAAGACCGACGATCTCAAGGGCCACATGTTTCGCGGCCTGATCGGCGTGTCGTCGATGGGACTCGGATTCTACGCACTGGCCCGGCTGCCCTATCCCGAATGGGTCGCCATTTCGTACGGCGCGCCGATTTTGACCGTCGTGTTCGCCGCGATCTTTCTGAAGGAAGTGGTGAGGCTCTATCGCTGGACGGCCGTAATGATCGGTCTTGTCGGGATTCTGGTCGTGACCGTGCCGAAACTGACCCTCGGTGCAGAGGCGCTGCAAACCGCCGAGGCGGCGGGGATCGTCGCGGCGCTGGTGGCCGCTGCGATCGTTGCGGTCGCGATGATCCAGGTTCGGCTGCTGGTGCGCACCGAAAAGACAGCGACGATCGTCGTCTACTTTTCGCTGACCTCTTCGATCA
>JBBSUS010000370.1:0-3702 GCA_038234195.1 Hyphomicrobiales bacterium
GTCGAAGCCGAGACGCTGGGGGTGACCCCGTTCACCAGAGGCACGGCCGAAGCCTTGCCGGTCGCATCGCCGAGACCGAACAGAAAGGGCAGACCGTCATTGCGCGGCCGAAGCGTGACCTTGCCATTGGAGAGGCCGGTCGGGCGAGACGCGCCCCGTTCGCGCGGTGCCAGCACGACCCCGACCGGCGGATACGGGTCCTTGAACACCGGTGGGCCTGGTTGGCGGGTGCCACACGCCGCCAGAGGAATCAGCATGGCCAAGGCCAGAAGCGCCACCGTGGTCCGACCCGGAGCCCTTCCGCAGTAGGTCGCAGTGCGTCGCCAAACAGGCAGAGCGGAAAGGCGAAAGCCCATTTGATACGTCATCGCTTTGATCCGCGTCATGCTGAAACGTCTCCTGAAAATCAATCGGGCACCTGGCCGGGTACGATACCGCCGGACGGCGTCGACCTGTTGACGGTGGTGCGCGGCGTCGCCTGGTTGGACTGACAGCCGCTCGCGACGGCCATCACCAGAAGAACAGCGGGAAAAACGAGACGCATGATCGCCAACTCCAATTCATCGATAAGGACGCAACGATCGATCGGTGGCTTCGGTTGCGGCGCGATCTGGGCCGGGCGGGCGGGCGATTGGGGCGGGCGCCCAGCCAGAGCCCGCAGCGATTCTGACTGGCAGTGTGGTCGATTATCGAAGGCGTGCCAGAACCAGATGTCCTGGCGCCGGGGCGCCCTCCTGCATCCGCACCACGATCGGCAGCATTTCCACAAGCTCGAAGCCGGCCGCATCGAGGCGGTCGACGACGAAGCGGTCGCGGTGATGAAAACGCTGGTGCGGGCCGACCATCGTGTCCCGCGCGCCAAACGTCTCGTCCGGCATGGTCTCGGTGGAAAACGCAAAGACGCCGCCCGTGAGCATCCGCGTGGCAATCTGCGTAAAGAGCGGCGACAGGTCGCCGAGATAGGGCAGAACATCGGCGGCAAGCACCAGATCGAACGGCTCGGTCTCGTCGAACTCCGCCAGGAACTCCACCGCCTCGCCGATATAGAGATGATCATAGACCTGCTTGTCGAAGCAGGTTTCGATCATGCCTTCAGAGAGATCGACCCCGATGAGTTCCTCGACACGGTCGCGCACCGCTTCGCCGGCAAGACCGGTGCCGCAACCCAGATCGAGTGCCCGAGCGTAAGGGCCCGGCGCGGCAGCGAACAGACGCTCGGCGATCATGGCGGGAACGCCGTAGCCGAGCTGCCGCACGAGAATGTCCTCGAAGTCGTCGGCATGCTGATCGAAGAGGGTCGCGACATAGGCGGCGCCCGCCGTGGCGGGCGGTTCGCCGAGCCCCATGGCGGCGATGCGCACAGCGGCACCCGCATGGTCCATGGGATCGATTTCAAGGCAATCGCGATAGGCGGTCGCCGCGGCGTCGAAGCGCCCGGCCTTTTCGTGCCTGAGGCCTGCCTCGTAAGCCTTGGCGAGCTTCGTCTCGTCGATTTCGACCATGGTATACGCTTTCCTCCGCCAACCCCCGTCGCTGATAGAACACGGTTTGCCGAAGGGAAAGTCCGTGTGCCCAAAGACCAATTCCGGTCGCCCTGATAAGGCCGCGCGAACAGGCATGTCTTGGGTGCGTTCGACTTTCCGCAAACTGAAAAGGCGACCGTCGCCGGCCGCCCTCTCCTCATCCTGTCCTTCGAACCCTGCGATCCGGTCTCCCGGATCTTGAGCTCGTGACATTACCGGGTCATTTCGGGACGAGGACGTTGTTGATGACGTGGATCACGCCGTTCGACTGGTTCACGTCGGCGATTGTGACGATTGCCTTGCCGCCGCTCTCGTCGATGAGAGCAAGACCTTTGCCCTGGGGCACCGCGACGATGGTATCACCACTGACCGTCTTCATCGGGTACTTGCCGCCCATGGCGATCGCCTTGCCGAGGATCTGACCGGCAGACATCTTGCCGGCGACGACGTGAGCCGTCAGCACCTTGACCAGCATGGCCTTGTTCTCGGGCTTCAGCAGCGTCGCGACGGTTCCGGCTGGCAACCGATCGAAGGCCGCGTTGGTCGGAGCGAAGACGGTGAACGGGCCAGGGCCGCTCAGGGTGTCGACGAGACCGGCCGCCTTGACGGCAGCGACGAGTGTCGTGTTGATCGGCGAATTCAGCGCGTTCGCCACGATGGTCTTCTGCGGAGACATCGCCGCGCCGCCGACCGTCGGGTTCGACTGCGCCATCGCGATCGGCGCAGCGGCGATCGACAGCGCTGCCGCAATTACCATCGTCTTCAGCATCGTTTTCATCATTGCACTCCAGCCCTTGAACTCATTGGTGATCCGCTGCCGGTCCGGCACGGTCGACAAGAGCTACGGGCTGCAGGCGTTGATGGATGCGGATACCACGTTCAATTGCGGGTTCGGACGATGACTTCAACCGTCAGATGCGCGGTCAATTGGCCGGCGGCGCTCCGAGGGGGATGCCGACATCGTCGCCCGTCGCCGGTTCGACGGGCACCGGATTGGTGCTCGACTGCGACGGCACGGACATGCCCACGGCGCCGATCTCGTTCTGGAGGCCGCCCGGTCCGGCAGCCTCTGCGTCTGCCTGAGGCGCGCTGAAATCAACGCCCGGAAGATTGCCGGTCTTGATCTGCTTTGAAACCGACATGCCGTCCGGCTGTTGGACCAACGTGCCATTTTTCGGGATCGGTGCGTTGTCCGGCGTCGTGGTTTGCGCGAAGACGGGCGTAGCGAGCAGCGAAGCGACCACGGTCGCCAGCGGCAGGATGCGATTGATCATGAGCTTGTCCTTGCAATGCGTGCGGAAACGCCTTGAGCGCTGCCGCGTCGAGACAGCAACTCCAAGAACGCATCGCCGATCCCTCACATTTGCGTCACGCACCGAAGGCTTCGGCAGGTCCCCGCGTCGCCGCCTCAGGCCATCAGCGGCGACAGCGCGTCGACGAGCGCCAGTGCGGCCGCAACCAAGACGGCTGCAGGCAAGCTGCAGAAGACCTCAGGCAGCTTTTGCGACCCCGCAACATCGCCGACGCGTTCGTCGCTGAGCGGGACGTGAAAGAAGCCGAAGCGTTCCACGCCGAGACTCTCCGACGCGTGAGCAAGACGGTAGAGCGTGTCGTTGCACAGATAACCACCGGCATCAGTCGACCATTCGAACGGCATGTTCGCGTTGCGCAGCGCGCTGCCCACCTGCGTCCAGGGCAGATTGCAGGGCAGCGATGAAGGGCCGTCGAGGACGGCAGGGCCCGAGGGGAAGTTGCCGACGGCGTCCGGGCGTCCGAGTTCACGCCGGTTTCGGGCGATCATCTCGATGCGCAGGCGCTCGGCCCGTTGATGCAGACCGAACAGCAGAACGGTTTTCGGTTTCTCGCTCTCGATAGCCTCGCGGAGGCTGGAAAAGCTGCCATCCCAAGCAACCGGCAGGGTCACGGCACGGAAACTCTCGCCATGTGCAGGATGCGCCTGCAATGTTTCGACCATGTCTTCGGTGGGATTGCGCGGGGCGCCGGGAAAGGCAGAAAAACCCGTAATCAACAGGGGCATGGCATAAAAGCCTTGGCATTCGCGAGCATCGGTCAGCGGGTGCGCCTGCAAAGCCTGTCTAAAATCGGGACGATTCGATGTTTGGAAAACTTTTACTTGCAAACCAGTTGCGCAGATAGCAAGATTTCCGCGTTCGGGCAA
>JBBSUS010000371.1:0-3695 GCA_038234195.1 Hyphomicrobiales bacterium
ATCGAAAAGCACGGGCGCGGCGTCGTCATGGTCATCGCCGTGGAGGAATACGAGCGGCTGACGGTTGGCCTGCGTGGCAACGGACCGACCGCTGAACAGGGTACGGAGGCGGCCAGAAAGTGACGAACGAAGCCTTCGCAGTGCCTCAAACACGCGAGATGCCCCGTCGAACCGGGCGCTCGCGACAACCTGGCCTTCCTGCTGGAACTGCTCCACGAAATCGAACACCGCTCGACCAACCGGATCGACGATGCGGTCAGCGCCAAGCTGCAAGCCTGCTGCATCAATTTCAACGATGCGATCAAGACGCTATTCGGCGCGCAATACGCCCTCGAACGCCGGCTGCCGATCGCTCTGCAATTCGTCACCTTCAGCCCCGATCAGCGCACCCTGCTGAAAAAGGCCGGCACGTTGCCCCGCCATGTCGAGACGATGATGGACGCTTTCGAGCGCCAGTTGACCCAAGAGCAACAAGCCGACCCGCGTTTCGCCTTCCGCGTCTTCATGGTCCACAAGACGGCTAACCGTGCCCCCGGGGCCGATCTTGCGGTGGAACTGGTGCCGCCTGGCTCCGACATCGCGGAAAAATTCAATCTGGCCCTCAAAGAAGTCGAGAAGCGGAAATATCTGCCCAGCGAGGTCGTTATCATGATCGCGGCGGAAGGCTGGAGCCGCTTCACCATGGATAGCCATACGAAACTGTGGAAGCGACTGGCGGCGAAAGACCCGACTAAACCCTACGGTGCGGTCGCAGTGGGCAAGCAATGGTGCTGGTACGAACCTTGGCTCAATCGCGTTCGCGAGGAGTGCGAGCAGCATCCTGATCAATACCGAACCCTTCCGGCGGCGAGAGCATGACCCGCGCTTCGACCACGATCGCCGGGCCGTCCGAGCGTCGCGGGCCATGACGCCGAACGAAGACGACGAGATCAACCGTATCCGAGCCCGCCTGGCGTCGCTCGAAGTCGAACGGGCAGAACTCGAAGCTTCACTTGCGCAAGTCGAGCGGCGTAGAGCGGCGGTACAAGCTATTAATGCTTGCTCGATCATGGCCGGGAACGCTCCGACCGTGACCACCGCGTCGCCAACAGCCGACAAGGTGGCGCTCTTTCGTCGCCTCTTTGCTGGCCGATCCGACGTGTTTCCGCTCCGTTGGGAGAACGCAAAGACGGGCAAGGCTGGCTATGCGCCCTCCTGTGCCAATGAATGGATCAGAGGCGTTTGCGGCAAGCCGCAAATCAAATGCGGGGAGTGCCCCCATCAAGCCTTCATCCCCGTCGCGGACGAGATCATCGACAAGCATCTGCGGGGCGGCAACGGCCAGCGCGCCTTTGTCGCCGGCGTCTATCCGATGCTGCCGGATGAAACCTGCTGGTTTCTGGCCGCCGATTTCGACAAGGAAAGCTGGGCGTCCGACGCTGCGGCGATGGTTGAAACCTGCAAGGCGAAAGGCGTGCCCGCCGCCCTCGAACGCTCCCGATCCGGCAACGGCGCCCATGTCTGGGTCTTCTTTTCGGAACCGGTCCCGGCGCGTGCCGCCCGTCAGCTCGGCGCCGCGATCATGACGGAGACGATGGAAAGGCGACCAGAAATAGGCTTCGCCTCCTACGACCGCTTCTTTCCAAGCCAGGACACCATGCCGATCGGCGGGTTCGGCAATCTGATCGCCTTGCCCCTGCAGCGCAGGGCGCGCGAGCGCGGAAACAGCGTGTTCATCGACGAGGCTCTCCGGCCCTACGATGATCAATGGGCGTTCCTGTCGTCGGCCCCGCGTCTGTCCGCCGACGCGGTCCTAGACATGGTTGCCGATGCGGAGTCGCGCGGCCGAGTCTTGGGCGTGAGAATGCCGGTCGAGGACGAGGACGCCGACGAGCCGTGGCGCATGACGCCTTCCCGACGCCGGGAGCCCGGACCGATCAATGCGCCCATGCCAAGCAAGGTCGGTGTCGTTATCGCCGATCAGGCCTATATTTACCGGATCGGACTGCCATCGGCGATGACGGCGCGCCTGATGCGTTTAGCGGCGTTCCAAAATCCGGAGTTCTACCGTGCGCAGTCCATGCGTTTCCCGACATACGACAAGCCCCGGATCATCTCCTGCGCCGAACTCCACCCGCGCCACGTAGGTTTGCCGCGGGGTTGTCTTGACGAGGCCATTGAGTTGATCCGCGCAAACGGCGCCGAAGCTATGGTGGAGGATCTGCGAACCTCGGGGGCGCCGCTTTCGGATGGGGTCCGCTTCCGGGGCGCGCTATATGGCCCACAGGTCAAGGCGTTCGACGCGCTCGCGCCGCATGATACCGGCGTCCTGGCGGCAACCACCGCCTTCGGCAAGACGGTCGTGGCCTCCGCACTCATCGCCGAGCGGGCGCGGAATACCTTGGTTCTCGTCCATCGCCGCGAGTTGCTCACCCAATGGGTTGAGCGCCTCAAAACATTCCTCGACATCGATCCGAAGGAAATCGGAATCATTGGCGGAGGCCGACGCAAGCCGACCGGCGTCATAGATGTCGCGCTGATCCAGAGCCTTGTGCGCCGAGGTGAAGTCTCCGACATGGTTGCAAATTACGGCCATCTCATCGTTGATGAATGTCACCATCTGTCAGCGGCGAGTTTTGAGCTGGTGGCGAGGCGCGCGAAGGCGCGATACGTCCTCGGCCTTTCTGCGACCGTTGCACGGAAGGACGGGCATCATCCCATCATATTCATGCAATGCGGCCCGGTCCGGCATCGAGTCGATGCTCGCGTGCAGGCTGCCGAGCGGGGCGTTGCTCACCGCGCCAAGCTTCGGGCGACAAGGTTTCAGTTGCCGCCGCCACTGAGTGCCTCGGATCGTCCCGCCATGCCGGCAGTCTATGCGGCCCTCGCCCAGGACGAGCCGCGCAATGAACTGATCTTCGACGATGTGCTCAAAGCGCTGGAGGCAAAGCGCTCACCGATCGTGCTGACCGAGCGCAGGGATCACCTCGAATATCTGCAAGGGCGCTTCTCGCACTTTGTGCGCCATCTTGTTGTCCTTCGGGGTGGGATGTCGGCCGCCGAACGCAGGGCGTCTGAAGCAGCACTACTTTTGCCCGATGATCAAGAACGCCTGATCCTGGCAACCGGGCGTTACATCGGGGAAGGCTTCGACGATCCCAGGCTCGACACACTCTTTCTGACGATGCCGATTTCCTGGAAAGGCACACTGGCCCAGTACGTCGGCCGTCTGCACCGCCAACATGGGGGAAAGACCGAGGTAATCGTCGTCGACTACGTCGATGAAGCGGTGCCAATGTTGGCCCGTATGGCAGCAAAGCGACGAACGGGCTATCGCGCGCTGGGGTACACCCTTGAATGACTGCCATCCCATCCCAAGCCAGTCCCATCCGCCCAATCCTACTCGGCGACGCGTCACGCTATCCCAATTTCGTCAGTCGTTCGATGAACCGCTCCTTGCGGGCATGCCGGTCGCGTATCTCCCGCAGGCGACGTACGAAATCATCGCGCGTGCCCTCTTCCTCGGAGACCGCCCGTAGGTCGAGGAGTAGGCTGGCAGCCTTGTCATAACCGGTTGCGTTGCGGCGCTCGATCTCGGTGTCGATCTCGCGCCAGACGATTTCGCCGCGTCGGCGGATGGCATCAAGGCGTGCGCGGCGCGACCGCTCGGCCTCCTCCTCGCGCCGTCTTTTCTCGGCGGCGACTTTTTCTGCTTG
>JBBSUS010000372.1:0-3688 GCA_038234195.1 Hyphomicrobiales bacterium
GATCCGCCGCGCGATCGCCTCGGCGGGATCGAGCCAGTCGACCGGCCACGGCGCCATCTTGCGCATGCGGTTGGCGAGAAACGGATAATGGGTGCAGGCGAGAACGACGATATCGGTGCGCCGCCCTTCCCGTTCGACGAAGCAGGGCGCGATTTCGAAAGCAACCGCAGCCTCGTCGACGAAGCCGTCGCGCATATAGGTTTCCGCAAGCCCCGCGAGCTCGACGCTTCCGACCAGCCGCACCGCGCATTTCGACGCCCATTGAGCGATCAGATCACGGGTATACTGCCGCCTGACGGTGCCGGGTGTCGCAAGCACAGAGACGAGGCCCGAGCGCGTGCGCTCCGCAGCCGGCTTGATCGCCGGCACCGTCCCGATGAAGGCCAAGTCGGGATAGGCGGTGCGCAGAGCATCCAGCGCCAGGGTCGAAGCGGTGTTGCAGGCGATGACGCAGCACAGGGGATCGTGCTCGGCGATGAGCCCGCCGAAAAGCTCCACAAGCCGCGCCTGCAGGCCGGCCTCTTCCCAGCCGCCATAGGGAAAGCCAGCATCGTCGGCGATATAGACGAAGCGACGATCCGGCATGAGGACACGCGCTTCGCGCAGCACTGTCAAGCCGCCGACGCCGCTGTCGAGAACGAGGATCGGTCTGGTCATGGCCGTCTGTCGTCGATGGGCGGCAAGCCCTCGCAATCGATGTCGCTCCCGTCATGGCTCCGGTCCTCTGCCCCATCGGACTGCCCCGATCCCGACCTCGCAATCGGAGACGTCGCCGAAGCGGGTCTCGGATGGGCGATCGCATAGTCGAAGGAGCGAACGACGCCGCGCATCGTGCGAACTTCCGGTTCGGAAAAGCCGGCCTTCGTCAGCATGGTGCGCAGTTTCTGGGTCAGCGCCTCGCGCTTGTGCTCGGGATGAAAGTAACCGTTGCGGTCGAGTGAAGCTTCCAGATGCGTAAACAGCCGCTGCAGATCCGCTTTCGTTGCCGGCAGCGGTTCGGGCGCCGAAAAGCGCAGAAGATCGGTCGAACCGGCTTCGACCCGCGGTGAACTGGAGCCGGCAATCGTCCATGCATAGCTCATCAGCAGAACCGCCTGGGCAATGTTGAGCGAGGCGAAGGTCGGATCCACCGGAAAGGTGACGATCTCGTCGGCCAAGCCGACCTCATGGTTCGAAAGGCCGTATTTCTCGCGCCCGAACAGAATGCCCGCCTGCTGACCGGAAGCGATCCGAGTGCGCAGCATCGCGGCGGCGGTCTGCGGCTCGCGGACCGGCTTGAAACTGTCGCGGGCCCGCGCCGTCGTGGCGAAGACGAAGGAAAGATCGGCCACCGCCTCCTCGGTCGTCTCGAAAAGCGTCACGGCATCGATCACATGGTCGGCGCGCGAAGCGGCTGCCTGCGCCTTCTCGCTGGGCCAGCCATCGCGCGGCTTGACGAGGCGCAGGTCCGACAGCCCGAAATTCGCCATCGCCCGAGCCACCATCCCGATGTTCTCGCCGAGTTGCGGCTCGACCAGCACGATGGCCGGGCCACCGGAGAATGGTGGCGGGATGAATTCGTTATCCGCCACTCGGCGCCTCCGCGAAAGATCGTTCGACAGGTTCCGTGCCATAGTCCGAACAGCAATTGAAGGGGCGCGTTCGGTGGCTTGAACACCAAAAGCGCGACTTGCGCGACACGAGCCTATACGACCTGACATCGAAATTCGGGGCCGCCACGGCGCCGCACCGGACAAAACGCGGCTGCGCCGAAGCCAGCCGCGTTCAGCGGACACGCGTCCGAAAAGCGGCAAATCCTCCGACGAGACGCGCTGAAGAAGGCCGAAATACTCGCAATCCCAGCTTGTAAAACAACGAGTCTGGTGGTTATCTGACCTTACCCAAGGGGAGGAACATGTCGTGAAAAACCGAATTTCCATTTCGCTGGCCGCCGGGCTGGCGTTATCCGGTACCTTGGCATCCGCTTCATCCGCAAGTGCGGGCACGGATGCCTACGTAGGCGAAGTAATGCTGGTCGGCTTCACGTTTTGTCCGCAGGGATCGCTGCCGGCGGCCGGTCAAACTCTCTCCATTTCGTCCAACCAGGCTTTGTTTGCCCTCTACGGGACGACTTACGGCGGCGATGGACAAACGACCTTCAACCTGCCCGATCTGCGAGGACGCGCCGCGATCAGCAACGGAAACGGTCCGGGCCTGTCGAATTACGCTCTGGGCCAGAACGGCGGGCAGGAAAGTTTCACGATCACCACCGATCAAATGCCACCCCATACCCATAACGTCCAGGCGTCCAACCAGCTTGGAACCTCGGGCGGCCCGAGCGGTCGATTCCTGGCTGGCCAAGCGGGCGACAACAACCCCTTTATCGATGGCCCCGCCAACCGGACCATGAACTCGGCGATGATCACGCCGACCGGCGGCGGGCAACCCATAACCAACAGAGGACCATACCTTGCCATGCAATGGTGTGTCGTGACGCAGGGCATCTTTCCGTCGCGGCCCTGAAATGTCTCCCCGTGCCTCTGGGCGTCGATCCGTCAACCGGTTGCCGCGTTCCGAACCATCGCGCGAGCGATCGCATGGGTGATCCAACAGACGCGAAGCCGAGCACTCTCGGCTGGCCTTCGGTGGGCAGGCCTCCTGACGATGCCGTTCGATCGTCGGATTCGAGCAACGTGCGTCGTCAGCGTCCGCTCAGTTGCCACACCATCTCGCTATAGCCAGACCACCGTGCGTCCTGGCCGGCGATCTCATCGGCCAGCAGAGGATCCATCTGCTGCCACGACTTTTGCTGCTCGGCGTTGCGTGCGTATTTGATCAGACCGTTGTGGGTCGTCAGCGTGAACCGCTGCAACGTTCCGAGCCAGGCCATCCGGACCGTCGGGGAAAACCCGCGCCGGTTGATCCGCAACACAGCGTCAAAGACCCAATCGGGTACGCTCTCGTTCGTCCGCTGGAATTCTATCGGCGCCTCCGCCACATAGCCACAGACTTCCAGAAACCTGCGTGCCCAGTCGGATTCGTAGGTCTCAGCTATCGTCTCCGCCGCGCCGTAGGCGACGCAGTCCTCGACGAGGGCGTTGACATTCGCCAACTTCGCGACGCGGGGAACCCGACGAAACTGCGAAAGTTCCAACCCCAACCCGTAAGCATACTGGGTCAGGTTCGGATTGATCTCACATTGCTTGTGATACGACTTGAGCCAGTCATCGGTCTTTCGGTGAACCATAAAGACCGTCACGCTGAACGGCTCCAGCGCAGTCCTCAGCTTGGCAAGGCTGCTCGGACGAAAATCGTAGAGATGGTTCGTCAGCCCTTCGGTGGTCAGGATGATCGTCTCTTCGCCGCCCTCGGAGAGCGCTGCAGCCGTTTGGCTGAAATCACCGCTGAGAAGATTTTCGACGACGAACTGATGCTTCGGCATTTCCGTGCCATTGCTGGGCTGCGGATAACGGATCGACTGATCCAAAAGACGATCCGAATGCGCGTGGCACCATTGCTGCAGCGCGCTCGATCCCGTCTTCGGCATGCCGACATGAAGCATGAGTCGCCGTTTCCGAACGATTTTCGCAGGCCTGGCAAGCCGTTCCTTTGCAAACCGGATCGCCCGATCGACGGTCGGGAGGCCGCGCGACTTCAGATCGCCGCGAGGATCGACGGCATTGTGATAGTGCAGCATGATGGGCGCGCC
>JBBSUS010000373.1:0-3688 GCA_038234195.1 Hyphomicrobiales bacterium
CGGTGGCACTCCCGCGCGTGGTAATGGCCGCTGTCGTCGCGCAGCCGGAATTCCTGGGCGATGCGGCCACGGCGGTGTTCCAGGATGGTGTCGAGGGTCAGGCGGAAGCGGTCGCGGTCGTCCGGATGCAGGATCGGCAGCCAGTCGCGCGCCGGGCCGTTCATCGTGGCCACCGGCATGCCGGCGAGCGCGTCGCCGTCCGCGCCGGCGAAGATGCGATCGCGGGAAACGTCCCAGTCGAAGATCGCGTCGCCCGTTCCCGCAAGAGCCAGAGAGCGGCGTTCCAGGTCCGACAGCATGCCATGGGCGAAGCCGCCGCCGGCGAAGGCGTGCTGCATGACGGTGAAGCCGATGAGCAGGACGATCAGCACGAGACCGCCGCCCAGAGCAGGCTGGATGATGTCGTTGTCGATGCGGCCGGTGACCGTCATCCAGCCGGCGGTCAGCCACAGGATGATCAACACCCAGGTGGGGATCAGCATGATCGCCCGATCGAAACCCTTGATGGACAGGGTGATAATGACGCCGAGGCCGATCAGAGCTGTCGCACCCAGCGACATCAGGGCGATGCCGGAGGCGACGGCCGGATCGAAGGCGGCCAGCGCCCCGAGGCCGCCGAGGGCCGCCAGGACCACCACCGTGAAGATCGACAGAAAGCCGTGCCAGCGGTTGAGATTGAGATACGCAAAGAGGAACAGCACGAGGGTAAAGGCGAGCGCCACCTCGGTTCCGGCGCGCCAGATGCGTTCTTCGCCCGGAAGGATCGGCACCAGCTTCTGCCAGAAGTCGAAGTCGATGCAGATATAGGCGAGCACCGCCCAGGCGAGCGCCGCCGTCGCCGGGAACATCGCCGAGCCCTTGACCACGAAGAGGATCGTCAGGAAGACCGCCAGAAGGCCGGCAATGCCGAGGACGATGCCGCGATAGAGCGTGAAGGCGTTGATCGTGTCCTTGTACGCGTTGGGCTCCCAGAGGCGGATGTCCGGCAGGTTCGCAGCCGTCATTTCGGCGACGAAGGTGACGACCGTGCCCGGATCGAGCGTGACGAGGAAGACGTCGGCGTCGGTGCTCGGCTGGCGCTCCAGCGCAAACCCTTGGCTGGGCGTGATCGAGGCGATGCGCTGGGAACCGAGATCGGGCCAGTGGATTCCCGATCCGACGAGCCGGAAATGCGGCGCAACGATCAGCCGGTCGATCTGCTCGTCGGTGTTGTTGGCGAGCGCGAAGACCGCCCAATTGCCGCTGGCCTGCGCCGACTTCGCCTCGATCTCGATGCGCCGCACGATGCCGTCGGCGCCGGGAGCGGTGGCGACCTGGAAACTGCGTCCCTTGTCGCGATGGATCTCAATCACTGGTCGGAGGTCGATCGCGGCGTCCTTGGCCGCGATGCTGACCGGCTGCAGCGCGAAGGAAGGCTGGGCACTCGTCAGGATCACGAATAGAACGGCGAGAAGCGCAAGCGCCGCACCCAGGCCCTGCCGGCCGATCGCGAAGAGCGTCCGGCGATCGCCCGCCTGACGCGCGAATGGAGCGAGGTCGCGCGTCACGAGGCGTTCCGGTTGGAGGCGGCGGGATGCGCTGCACCCTCAAGCGCCCGCTGGAGCGCGGACCGAACCGGGCGAACCGAGACGTCGACGTCTGCATGGGGCGTCGTTGCGGACTGTGCATTGCCGCTTGACGGCGTGCGCGACCATTCTTCGGCGAGAAGCCCGAACAGCAGATGGTCCTCCCAGCGTCCGGCGATCTTCAGGTAGCTGCGCAGATAGCCCTCCCGGGTGAAACCGCAGGCATTGAGAAGCCCGATCGAACGGTGATTGGTCGGCAGACAGGCCGCTTCGATGCGGTGCAGACCTTGCATGTCGAAGGCAAAGAGTTTGAGCAGCTCGACCGCCTGTCGCATCAAACCCTTTCCGGCATGCGGTTCACCCATCCAGTATCCCAGCATGCAGTTCTGCGCGACGCCGCGGCGAATCTGGCCGATCGTCGTTCCACCGTAGAGTGTTTGGCCCGATCGATCGAACACGAAGAACGTATAGCTCGTCTTTTCCCGTGCGTCCTGCTCGTAGCGCCGAAGCCTTGCGCGAAAGGCCTCCAGCGAGAGCTCGTCCGAGCCCCATTGCGGCTCCCAGGGCTTCAGGAAGCCGCGGCTCGCACTGCGAAGGCTGGCCCAGGCCTCGAAATCGCGCCGCCGCGGAGCCCGCAGGACGATGTCGTTCCCCTCCAGCGAGGGGATGGGCGCCGCCGCCAGGTGATCGAGAAAGCCCATCGGCCGGGCGTCAGTGAGCGCCGGCGGCCCGGGCGGGGAGCGCCGCGTTCGCGACGTCGCCGGTCGGCTCGCGCGACAGCTGGGCGGCCAGCGCCTCGCGGCTGGGCAGGTTCTTGACCGGTCCGATGGCGGCGAGCGTGGTGGGCGCATTGGCGAACAGCCGCCCTGCCAGATTCGACAGGCGCGGCGCGGTGATCGCGTCGAGCCGGTCGATCAGCTCCTGGTTCTCGATGGTTGCGCCGTTGAACAGCAACTGCCTTGCGATCTGCGCGGTGCGCGAGGCAGGGCTTTCCTGCGACATCAGCAGGCTTGCCCGCATCTGGGCGCGGGCGCGGGTCACCTCCGCATCGGTGATGCCGTCGGCGGCCTTCAACAATTCCTCGACGATCACCGGCGCGAGTTCGGCGAGTTCGTCCTCGCCCGTCGCCGCATGGACGCCGAAGATGCCGCTGTCGGCGAAGCTCCAGTGAAAGGCATAGATGGCATAGCAAAGGCCCCGGCGCTCGCGGACCTCCTGGAACAGCCGGGACGACATGCCGCCGCCGAGGATCAGGGACAGCACCTGGCTGGCATAGAAGTCGCGGGCGTAATAGGCCCGGCCCTCGAAGCCGAGCACCATCTGCGCGTCCATCAGGTCGCGCTCCTGGCGGAACTCGCCGCCGGTGTAGAGCGCGGGTTTGCGCGGTTCGGAACGCTTGGGCAACGGCGAGGCGGCACCCGCCCCGAAGGCTGACGTCACCTGATCGACGATCGCCCGATGGTCGACCGCGCCGGCTGCGGCCACGATCATGTTGCCCGGCGAATAATGCCTGGCGAGATACGCGCGCAGATCGGTCGGGGTGAAGGACTTCACCGTCTGGCGTGTGCCGAGGATTGGCCGGCCGATGATCTGGTCGCGGAAGGCCGCTTCCTGGAAATGGTCGAAGACGATGTCGTCGGGCGTGTCTTCCGCTGCGCCGATCTCCTGCAGGATCACCTGCTGCTCGCGTTCGAGCTCGGCCTCGTCGAAGCGCGAATCGAGAAGGATGTCGGTGAGGATGTCGAGCGCCAGCGGCACGTCGTTCTTCAGCACGCGAGCGTAGTACGAGGTGGTCTCGACGCTGGTGCCGGCGTTGATCTCGCCGCCGACGTCCTCGATCTCCTCGGCGATCTGCCGGGCCGAGCGACGCGACGTGCCCTTGAAGGCCATGTGCTCCAGTAGGTGCGCGATGCCGTGCTCGCCGGGCGCTTCGTCTCGTGCGCCGGCCTTGACCCAGATGCCGAGGCAGGCGCTTTCCAGATGCGGCATGGTCTCGGTGGCGACCGTGAGGCCGTTGGCGAGCTTGGTGATGTCGACGCTCATGCTGCCGCTCCCTGGCTGACCGCACGCGCGCGCGCGGCGAGGTAATCTTCCACGGCGTCGAGGTCGTTGGGCACCCGATC
>JBBSUS010000374.1:0-3686 GCA_038234195.1 Hyphomicrobiales bacterium
CGGGGAGACGTCGGCGAAGGGGGCCGCGACGTCCAGCGGTTCGACGTCGAGGGCCGGCGTCGCCTCGTAGTCGCGCTTGAAGGCGACCGCCTGGTTGCCGCTGGTGGACCCGCCACCCAGTGCCGTGACCGACGCGCCAGCGCGCGCGGTGGGCAGCGTCTGCGCAGCCTTGGCCGTGGGCGTAGCACGCGACATCGCCGTGATCGGTGTCGCCTTCGGGGTGCCTGCGCCCTGCCCGTTTGCGTATCCGCCCTGCTCCTTCAGCGACCCTTGGGCTTCGCCGGAGGACACGAGGCGGAAGCGCGAGGTCTGGCCGCGCACCATGCCGGACGAGATCGGCAGCGGCGCCGGCTTGTCGCCTTCGACACCACGCCCGATGGTCGAGGCGCCGAAATCCTCCGGCTGGACATGGGCAAGATCGTGCCGGTCGAGATAGGAGACAGCGAGTTCGCGGAAAACGTAGTCGAGGATCGACGTGGCATTCTTGATCGCTTCGTTGCCCTGAACCATGCCGGCCGGCTCGAAGCGGGTGAAGGTGAAGGCGTCGACATATTCGTCGAGCGGCACGCCGAACTGCAGGCCGAGCGAGATGGCGATGGCGAAATTGTTCATCATCGCGCGGAAGGCAGCGCCCTCCTTGTGCATGTCGATGAAGATCTCGCCGATCCGCCCGTCGTCGAATTCGCCGGTGCGCAGATAGACCTTGTGGCCGCCGACGATCGCCTTCTGGGTGTAGCCCTTGCGGCGGTTCGGCAGCTTTTCGCGGTCGCGCACCACCTTCTCGACGATGCGCTCGACGATGCGCTCGGCAATTTCGGCCGCCTGGGCCGGCCGTGGCTGCGCCATCAGTGCGGCCGCCGCCTCCTCGACGATGTCGTCCTCGTCCTCGTCATCGGCGATGAGAGAGGCGTTGAGGGGCTGCGAGAGCTTGGAGCCGTCGCGGTAGAGCGCATTGGCCTTCAGGGCCAGTTTCCAGGACAACATGTAGGCCGCGTTGCAATCGGCGACGGTCGCATCGTTGGGCATGTTGATGGTCTTGGAGATCGCCCCGGAGATGAAGGGCTGCGCGGCTGCCATCATGCGGATGTGGCTGTCGACCGAGAGATAGCGCTTGCCGATGCGGCCGCACGGATTGGCGCAGTCGAAGACCGGCAGATGCTCGTCCTTCAGGAAGGGCGCGCTCTCCAGAGTCATCGCGCCGCAGACATGGACGTTGGCCGCGTCGATATCCGCCTTGAAGAAACCAAGATACGGCAGGAGTTCGAAGGAGAAATCGGCCAGCTGCGCGTCGGAGACGCCCAGCGTCTCCTTCATGAACTGATCGCCGAGGGTGTAGCGGTTGAAGACGAACTTGATGTCGAAGGCCGACTTCAGCGCCGTGTTCAAAGTCTCGATCAGCTCGTCGGTGAAGCCCTTCGCCGCAAGCGAGCCCGGGTTGATCGCCGGGGCCTGGTTGAGGTTGCCGTGACCGACCGCATAGGCCTCGATCTCGGCGACCTGGCTGGGCGAATAGCCGAGCGAGGCGAGCGCTTCCGGCACCGCGCGGTTGATGATCTTGAAGTAGCCGCCGCCGGCGAGCTTCTTGAACTTCACCAGCGCGAAGTCGGGCTCGATGCCGGTGGTATCGCAGTCCATGACGAGACCGATCGTGCCGGTCGGTGCGATGACCGAGACCTGCGCGTTGCGGTAGCCATTCTTCGAGCCCAGCTCAACGGCCTCGGTCCATGCGGCCTTGGCCCGGCCTGATAGGCGCTTGTCCTTCAGCGACTGGTGGTCGAGCGGCACCGGATCGACCGACAACCCCTCGTAACCATTGGCGATGCCATGGGCGGCGCGAGCATGGTTGCGCATGACGCGCAGCATCGATTCGGCGTTGCGCTCATAGTCAGGGAACGGGCTGAGAACGCCGGCCATCTCGGCCGAGGTCTTGTAGGCGATGCCGGTCATCAGCGCCGAGATCGCGCCACAGATCGCCCGACCTTCCTTGGAGTCGTAGGGAATGCCGGCTGTCATCAGCAGGCCGCCGATATTGGCAAAGCCGAGGCCGAGCGTGCGATAGTCGTAGGAGAGGCGCGCGATCTCCTTGGACGGGAACTGCGCCATCAGCACCGAGATCTCGAGAACGATGGTCCACAGGCGCGTTGCGTGCTCAAGCGCGGCGGTGTCGAAGCGGCGCGAGCCGTCGGCGATCGCCACTTCGCGGAACTGAATGAGGTTCAGCGAGGCCAGATTGCAGGCCGTGTCGTCGAGGAACATGTATTCCGAGCACGGGTTCGACGCGCGGATAGGGCCGGCCGCCGGGCACGTGTGCCAGTCGTTCATCGTCGAGTTGAAGTGCAGGCCGGGATCTGCCGAGGCCCAGGCGGCGTAGCCGATCTGGTCCCACAGCTCGCGCGCCTTCAGCGTCTTGTGGACCTTGCCGTCGGTGCGGCGAATGAGGTTCCAGTCCCCATCGTTCTCGACCGCCCGCAAAAAATCGTCTTTCAGCGAGACGGAGTTGTTGGAGTTCTGGCCGGAGACGGTGAGATAGGCCTCCGAGTCCCAATCTGTGTCATAGACCGGGAATTCGATGTCCGTGTAGCCCTGGCGGGCGAACTGGATGACGCGCTTGGCATAGTTCTCCGGCACCATGGCGCGCTTGGCGTCCTTCACGGCGCGTTTCAGGGCCGGGTTCTTCATCGGGTCGAAGCAGTCGCCGTCCGGACCCTCGCAGTTCACGCAGGCCGACAGAATGGCCTTCAGATGCTTGGAGACGGTCTTGGAGCCGGTGACCAGCGCTGCGACCTTCTCCTCCTCGCGGACCTTCCAGTTGATGTAGTTCTCGATGTCCGGATGATCGATGTCGACGACGACCATCTTGGCCGCACGGCGGGTGGTGCCGCCCGACTTGATCGCGCCGGCCGCCCGGTCGCCGATCTTCAGGAAGCTCATCAGGCCCGACGACTTGCCGCCGCCGGCCAGTTTCTCGCCCTCGCCGCGCAGATGGGAGAAGTTCGAGCCGGTGCCCGAGCCGTATTTGAACAGCCGCGCCTCACGCACCCAAAGGTCCATGATCCCGCCCTCGTTGACGAGATCGTCGCCGACGGACTGGATGAAGCAGGCATGGGGCTGCGGATGCTCGTAGGACGAGGTCGACCGGGTCAGCTGGCCCGACAGATAGTCGACATAGTAGTGACCCTGGCTCGGACCATCGATGCCATAGGCCCAGTGCAGGCCGGTGTTGAACCATTGCGGGGAGTTCGGCGCCACCTTCTGGGTCGCCAGCATGTAGGCGAGTTCGTCCTTAAAGGCGGAGGCGTCCTCTTCGGTCTCGAAATAGCCGCCCTTCCAACCCCAATAGGTCCAGGTGCCTGCAAGCCGATCAAAGACCTGTCGGGCATCCATCTCCGAGCCGTAGCGCTCGTCCTCGGGAAGCGCCGCGAGCGCCTTCTCATCGGCCACTGAGCGCCAGAGAAACGACGGCACGGTGCTTTCTTCCACCGTCCTGAGCCGCGCAGGGACGCCCGCCTTGCGGAAATACTTCTGTGCGAGGATGTCCGAGGCGACCTGGCTGAACTGCCCCGGCACGTCGATATCGGCAAGGCGGAAGACGACCGAACCATCGGGGTTCTTGATCTCGCTCGTCGCCTTGCGGAATTCGACGGAGGCGTAGGCACTTTCGCCGGCCTTGGTGTAGCGGCGCTCGA
>JBBSUS010000375.1:0-3684 GCA_038234195.1 Hyphomicrobiales bacterium
CGACGAACTGCTCAACCGCTTCGACAAGCTGGAACACCAGATGGCAGCGGGTCTGGAGCATGAGGCCTATACCAAGCTCGCGTCCGAATATTCCGGGCTCGAGGATGTGGTGAAGGCGATCAGAGCCTATCGCCGAACCGAAGAGGAACTGCGCCAGGCGCGCTCGCTGTTCGACGATCCGAGCGCTGGCCGTGAAATGCGCGAGCTCGCCGAGATCGAGGTCGAGGCGTTGAGTGCACGGTTGGACGAACTGACCGCCGAGATCCGGATCCTGCTGTTGCCAAAGGACGCTGCCGACGAGAAGGGCGCGATCCTTGAAATCCGCGCCGGCACGGGCGGCTCGGAAGCCGGGCTCTTCGCCGGCGATCTCTTCCGCATGTACCAGCGCTATGCCGACCTCCATCACTGGAAGGTCGACATCGTATCGGCGAGCGAGGGCGAGGTTGGCGGTTTTCGCGAGGTGATCGCGGCGGTCCGCGGTGCGGGCGTGTTTTCCAAGCTGAAGTTCGAATCAGGCGTGCACCGCGTGCAGCGGGTGCCCGAAACCGAATCGGGCGGCCGCATTCATACGTCCGCTGCGACCGTCGCCGTGCTGCCCGAGGCCGAGGATATCGACGTCGAGGTCAAAGCCGATGACATTCGCATCGACACGATGCGGGCCTCCGGGGCCGGCGGCCAGCACGTCAACACCACCGATTCAGCCGTCCGCATCACCCATCTCCCCACTGGGATCGTCGTGACGTCGTCGGAAAAGTCCCAGCATCAGAACCGCGCCCGGGCGATGCAGGTGCTCAAGAGCCGGCTCTACGACATGGAGCGCCAGAAGGCCGACGACGAACGCTCCGCCGACCGCAAGGCGCAGGTCGGATCCGGGGATCGTTCGGAGCGCATTCGCACCTACAATTTCCCGCAAGGGCGGGTGACCGACCACCGCATCAATTTGACGCTCTACAAGCTCGACCGGGTGATCGAGGGCGAAATGGACGAACTGGTCGATGCGCTGATCGCCGATCACCAGGCGCAATTGCTGATCGCCGTCGGCGCCGGTGGCTGAGTGTCCCGGCCCGTTACCCGTGCGGGGCGATGCCTCTGTAGCGCCCGCGGCTGCATCAACCGTCGCGACCGTTCTTCGGTCTGCAATCGACGACTTGAACCGGGGGGGCATCGAAACGCCCGCACTCGATGCACGCCTGCTCTTGGCGGAGGCGCTTGGCCTCGAAGCCTCTGCCGTCCACTCCCAAGCGCGCGGACCAGTGCCGCCAGCGGCGGCCAAGCGCTTCTCTGACTTCTGCGCGCGCCGCCTGCTCGGGGAACCCGTGCATCGCATCATCGGTCGCCGGGCCTTCTTCGAACACGAATTCCGACTCTCGTCCGGCACGCTCGAGCCGCGCCCCGACACCGAGACCCTTGTCGAGGTGGCAAGGGCCGAGATGGAGCGCATCTTCGCCATGCAGCCGGCGGTGGTCTTTGCCGATCTCGGCGTTGGCACGGGGGCGATCGCCGTGTCGCTGCTGGCGCTGTTTCCGAAGGCGAGGGCGATCGGCGTCGATATAAGCGAAGACGCGCTGGCAACGACGCAGCGCAACGGTGAGGACGCGGGCGTCTCCGACCGGTTGCATCTGCTGCATTCGGACTACTGCGCAGCGATCGAAGGTCCTCTTGATCTGGTGGTGTCGAACCCACCATATATCAGAAACTGCGATATCGAGAGCCTCTCCCGTGAGGTGCGCGAGCACGATCCGCTGGCGGCACTCGATGGCGGGACAGACGGGCTTGACGGATATCGCGCCATTGCAGGCGGGATTCGCCGCGTTTTGCGTCCGGGCGGTGCGGTGATCCTGGAGATCGGTGCGGACCAGGGCAGCGATGTCAGGTTGATTTTCGCCGAACGCGGATATGTGCTGGACGCGGAAAGCCGCGATCTGAGTGGTGTTGTCCGGGTCCTGACGTTTCGCGGTTGAACCCGGCTTCGCGTTCGGGTTTGCAGGAGCCTTATCTTTCATGGCGTCGTTGCAATGATGGGCTGGAAACGCGGTTCTCTTCGGAAACGACGCGGCCACATGGCAAGAAAACACTTGTGAGAGCGCGTTTTCCGCTCTAAGTTTGGTTTGTGCGGAGCATCCGAGGGGGTCGACCCTTGTTTCTGCGAGTCCCGGCAAGGCGGGAATGCAGGTGAAGAGTCGCTCGTGATGAGACCCGCTCGTGATGACGGGCGGTCGTCCGGCACAGCCGGCGTTAGGGAAACGCCAGGCACCATCGTTCAACGCTTTCAACGACGGCTTCGCGGGTTGCGGCGCCGATTTTTGGCGAGCGCGGATTGGCTCCGCGAGCCCTCACACCGGCAAGACCGGTCTATCCAAAAAGCAGGAAATTCATGAGGCCAGGACAGCAGAAAAACCGTATGCGCGGTCGCGGACGCAAGGGCCCCAACCCGCTGTCGCGCAGCTATGAATCCAACGGCCCGGACGTGAAGATCCGCGGCAACGCCCAGCACATCGCCGAGAAGTATTCGACCCTGGCGCGCGATTCCGCCGCTTCGGGCGACCGCGTCATCGCCGAGAACTATCTCCAGCATGCCGAGCATTACTACCGAATCGTCGCGTCGGCGCAGCCACAGGGCCAGCAGCGGGAAAGTTACGACGACAATCAGGACGACGATGGGGACGACGACCAGGATTCCGGCAATTCCTATCAGGACGATCGGAACGACAACAGCGAGCGCCAGAATTTCGACCGGCAGAATTCGGACCGACAGAATTCCGACCGCCAGCCGCAGGCCCGCAATGATCGCAATGAGCGCAACGACCGGGGCGATCGCAACGACCGTGGCGGCCGCGAGGGAAATCGTGAACGCGATGGCAACCGGGATCGCGACACCAATCGCGATCGCGATGCGAGCCGCAGCAACAGCAACAACAATGGCAACCGGCCCGATCGTGACCGCAATGATCGCCCCGAGAGGGATCGCCCCGAGAGGGATCGCACGGATCGGGACCGTACGGATCGGGACCGCAACGAGCGGACCGAAAACGACCGTGGTGAGCGCAACGATCGCGACCGCAACGACCGAAACGAACGGGATCGGGATGGCCGGCGCGAGCCGATTGCGGCGGATGGCACTGGCCCGCAGCCTGCAATCGAGAACGGTTTCGTTGGCGCCGCCCGGGAAGCCGAGCGCAAGCGTCATGACGAACCACAGGTGAACGGCAACGGCGCCGAGCCGAGCCGCGACGATGCTGCAGGGACTGGCCGCAACGGCGAGGAGTCCGATCGGCCCCGTCGCCGCGGTCGCACCCGGCGCAAGCGTCCCGACGACGGCTTCGGCAGCGCCGGCGGCTCGGACGAGACATCGCCGCAGGGCGAAGCCTCGGCGCAAGTCGCCGATGTCGTCACCGAACAGGCCGTCGAGAGCTCGGCTCCTGTCTCCGGCGCCGAGGAGGCACCGGTCAAGCGCAAGCCCGGTCGTCCACGCAAGAAGAAGGATGATTCGGCCGAAAAGGATGTCGGCGGCGAGAACGACCTGCCGGATTTCCTGTTGGCCTCGAACGGCTGATCGCAGATCAGATCGATCACATGAGGCGGCGTCGCTCGGTCACGAGCGGCGCCGTCTGCGTTTTCCGGGCACGTTTGCCCCGCGAGCGGCGGCGTTGCGTGCAGTGCGAGTGAGCATTGGCGAAACCGCCG
>JBBSUS010000376.1:0-3682 GCA_038234195.1 Hyphomicrobiales bacterium
GACGCGACGGGCAGCCCGGAGATCGGCACGTTCCTGGCGACGGAAGCGATCCGCAACGGCAAGCACATCGTTATGCTCAACGTCGAGGCCGACATCACCGTCGGCCGTCTTCTGGCGAAGAAGGCTCGGGAAGCCGGCGTCGTCTACACCGGGTCGGCCGGCGACGAACCGGCCTCGACCCTGGAACTGATCGGCTTTGCGCAGGCCCTCGGCATGGAAGTCGTGGCCGCTGGCAAGGGCAAGAACAACCCGCTGCGCCACTCCGCCATCCCCGCCGAATACGAGGAGGAGGCCCGCCAGCGGAACATGAACGCCCGCATGCTGGTCGAATTCATCGACGGTTCCAAGACCATGGTCGAGATGACCGCCATCGCCAATTGCACCGGTCTCGTGCCGGACGTTGCCGGCATGCATGGGCCGGAGGCCACCGCCGACACGCTGGGCCAGGTGCTGTGCACGCAGGCGGATGGCGGCATCCTGTCGAAATCCGGCTGCGTCGACTACACGATCGGCAAGGGCGTGGCGCCCGGCGTGTTCTGCGTCGTCAAGCCGCGCCATCCGCGCGCCATCGAGCGCATCGCCGATCTGAAGGTCGGACCCGGTCCCTGCTTTGGCCTGATCCGGCCGTTCCATCTGACCAGCCTTGAAACGCCGCTGTCGGCGGTGCGCGCGGTGATGCATCGGCGGCCCGACATGGTGCCGGTCGACCGCCCGGTGGCCGAATGCGGGGCAGTGGCCAAGCGCGATTTGAACCCTGGCGAGAGCATGGGCCGCATTGGCGAGGCCGATTATCGCGGCTTCGCCATGACGTGGGAGGACGGCCGGCAAAAGCGTGCCCTGCCGCTCGGCCTCGTCGAGAAGTCGAAGGTGCTCAGGCCGATCAGGACCGGTGAACTGCTGACCCACGACAATTGCGCCCCCGACCAGAGCCTTCTCGTGACCCGCATGCGTGCCGAACTCGACGCGGCGGACGATCGCTTTGCCGCCTGAAGACAAGCTTGGGGAAGCGATCGGCGCCGACGTTATAGGTCGGTGCTTGCGAGTCATGACGTGGAACTGTCACGGCGCGATCGGACGTGACCTGCGATGCCGGCCCGAGCGCATTCTTGCCGTCATCGAGCGCCTGAAGCCGGATATCCTGGCCCTGCAGGAGGTCGACGGGCGCACGCATCTCGGCCGCCGCGAGCGCGCCTTCGAATGGTTCGCGGAGCACCTCGGACCCAACGTTGCCGAGGCGCGCACGATCCTGCGCCGGGATCGCGACCACGGCCATATCCTCTGGTCGCGGTGGCCGATGCGCTCGGTTGAGACCTTGACCTTGCCGGGCAAAGGCGTGGAAACGCGTATGGCGATCGAGGCGGAGATCGAAACGTCGAGCACGACGATCACCGTGTTGGCCACCCATATGGGATTGTCGCCCTTCGCCAGGACAAGCCAGGCCGAGTTCCTGGCCGCGCGGGCGTCCGCATCGCGTCATCGCGTGATCGTGCTCGGTGACACCAATGCCTGGCGCCTGTCCGGCGGTGTCGACGCCGCATTGCGGGGCGCACTGCCCACGGCCATGACGCCGAACAGCTTTCCCTCCTGGTGGCCGCTGGTGCCGATGGATCGGATCCATGCCGGCAACGGGCTGGTCCTGGCGAATGGCTTTGCCGATCGCGATGCGGCGAAGGCCTCCGATCATCTTCCCGTCGTTGCCGATTTCGTCATCGACACCTGAAGGCCAAGGACGTCCAGATGGGCCGCCGGATGCGATCGCGCTTGCGTGCAGCTTCAGGCCATCACCGGCGCCGGACGCCACTGTTTCACGCGTTCGGTTCGTCGACGCGTTCGCGGCGTGCCCCCGGTACCCCGATATCCACGTCTCTGTCCCGGGGGCGGGTCGCGCGGATCGCCCGTTCCAGCCCCTGGCCGAGGGCGGCGCGTTCGGCGGTGTCAAGCGGTTCCAGCGCATTGGCGATGACCTTGAGCGGATCGCCTTTCAGCATTGCCCTGCCCTTGGTGGTCAGGTCGACCCGCTCCGCCCGGCCGCGCCCGACCGATCCGGCCTTTTCGACGTGGCCCTTCACGATCAGGGTGCGCAATGTGCGCGCGACCGCCCCCGGGGCGAGACCCTGGAAGCGTGCGAGATCGATCGCGGTGCGTCGCTCCGGTTCGGCCGCCTGCAGATAGCGCAGGGCTGCCCACTGCGCTGGAAACAGGCGGTCGGCGTAGCCCTGCGAATGGAGGCGCCGGGCCATTTGCTCCAGCAGGAGCGCGAGATCGAGGGGGGAGCGAGACGTTTGGGACAACTGGAACCAGACCCGTTGGCGGCGTGCGTTCGGCTGCGATGCCGACGTCCGGCTTTTCAAAGCACGACGCTGCAACGGAGGCAAATTGCGGGCGCAGCGCTTCGCGATCGGATCCTGGTGAAGTTTCGCCCGTCTTGCCGCTGGAATTGCGGCAGGGAGCCGAAGAGGATTGGCTGCTTCAGCGAACGGTGCAGGCGCCGACATCCTGCGGGCGCACACGGCCTGCTTTGAGGTCCCGCAAGCGCGGCAGGTTCCTGTCGGGACCGCCGCGATATCGGTCGAAGGTTTTCTTGTCGATGGAAAGAATACGCCCGGATGAAGAGATCACCACCATGCCGGTTGCACCGCCCAACGCCAGAGCGACGTGATTGCGGCAGAAATAGCTCTTCGACCCTCTGGTGAGCACCCAGCCTGGATTGCCGCCCCGGCTCTTGGTCATGGGGCCGATGCGATAGCCCTGCGAAACGAGGTCGGAATAGGGACGGGCGAGCGCTGCCGACGGGAGCGCTGTCGCCGCAATAAGCGTAATCATGGCGATGGTCCGGCCGGTTCGTTTGAGGTTCATCTCTTTCATCCTCCCTGGGGCCGTCGCCGAGCGATGTGTGTTCCCGTTGTGCGAGTGTCGTAGGCTTTGTCCAGAAGGGCAAGATGATGGCGCGCGCAATCTGAGGCTGATCTTGGTCATGGTGAACGGCAACGGCCCGCGATGAACGCGGCGTTGCTTCTGCGACCTTCGCGAGCGGACGGTCAGCGCTTCAGGCAAGGCCGGCGTTCTTCCGGTCCATGCTGCCGAACGACGGCACGGCGGCAAGCAGGCTTTTCGTATAGGGATGGTCAGGTGTGGCGAACAGCTTGTCGGCTGGGCCCGTCTCGACGATGCGGCCGCGCTGCATCACCGACACCGTATCGGCGGTCGCCTCGATCACCGACAGATCATGACCGATGAACAGGATCGTGACGCCGAAATCGTCGCGCAGATCCATCAGGAGGTTGAGGATTTGCGCTTGCACGGAGAGATCGAGGGCCGACACCGCCTCGTCGGCGACGATCAGTTTCGGCTTCGTCACGAGAGCTCGTGCGATGGCGATGCGCTGGCGCTGGCCGCCCGAGAATTCGTGCGGATGGCGCGTGGCGTCTTCGGGCGACAGGCCGACGCTCGCCAGAACCTCCGCGACCCGGCTCTCGATCGCTTCGCGAGAAGGTCGCGGAGAGATCACGTGCAGCGGTTCGGCAACGATGCGGCTGACGCGCTGGCGCGGATCGAGCGAGCCGTAGGGGTCCTGGAAGACCATCTGGAAGTCGCGGCGCAATTCCCGCAGGACACGCGGCGGTGCGGCATGGAGATCGGTGCCGTCAAGCAGAACGCGCCCGGCGTTCGGCCGGTCGAGGGC
>JBBSUS010000377.1:0-3666 GCA_038234195.1 Hyphomicrobiales bacterium
GCGGTCGCCAGCTACGGCGACAACAAGAAGCCGATGGATGCGGCCGGCAACCCCACCTACGAAATCGCCGCCGACGGCACGGCCGACTGGTACACCTGGCGTGGCTACAAGAAATATATGGCCAACTGCATGCAGTGCCATGGACCGGACGGCATGGGCTCCTCCTTCGCGCCGAACCTGACCGACCAGTTGCAGGCCATCGACTATTTCAAGTTTGCAGGCATCGTCGTCAGTGGTCAGCAGAACCAGTGGAATCCGTCCGGCAACTCGATCATGCCCGCCTGGGGCGACGATCCGAACGTGATGTGTTCCATGGACGCGAT
Organism: Hyphomicrobiales bacterium; assembly: GCA_038234195.1. Taxonomy (GTDB): domain Bacteria; phylum Pseudomonadota; class Alphaproteobacteria; order Rhizobiales; family Rhizobiaceae; genus Aurantimonas. The sequence continues at coordinate 324 of JBBSUS010000377.1, forward strand.
CTACGTCTATCTGCGGTCGCGCGCCGACGGCGTCGTCGGTCGCGGCGAACCGAAGCGCCCACCGCAGACACCCGAAAACAAGGCCGCTCAGAAGGCCGAGTACAATTGCCTGGGATTCTGATGCGATGAAAAGGATTGCCAAGATCCTCTTCGGCATGGCGGGCGTCTTGACGCTCGCCCTGCCGCAAGCCGCCTTCGCCCAGGCCGATCGCGAGTTCGGCGGCGAGATCGAACTCGTGGACCCCGACGTCCTTCGGGTCTGTGCCGACCCGAACAACATGCCGTTCTCCGATGAGGCCGGCGAAGGTTTCGAGCAGAAGGTCGCCGAATTCCTGGCGCCAAAGCTCGGACGCAAATCGGTCAGCTACAGCTTCTTTCCGCAGGTGACGGGCTTCGTGCGCATGACGCTCGGCTCGAACCTGTGCGACGTGATCATGAGCTATCCGCAGGGCGACGAACTGGTCCAGAACACCAACGCCTATTATCGCACCGCCTATGCGCTGGTGGTGCCGAAGGGTGGCGATCTGGCCAAGGTTCAGGTGCTCGAGGACCCGGCGCTGAAGGGCAAGAAGATCGGCATCGTCGCCGGAACGCCCCCCGCCACCTATCTTGCTCGCGCCGGCCTGATCGGCAGGGCCAAGCCCTACCAGTTGATGGTCGACACCCGCGTCGACAATTCCGCCAAGGCGATGATCGACGATCTCGGCAAAGGCGTCATCGACGCGGCCGTGCTGTGGGGCCCGATGGCCGGCTACTACGCCAAGCAGTCCGGCAAGGACTATGCCGTCATCCCGCTCACTCACGAAGGCAAGGGCCCGGCGATGGCCTTCCGGATCACCATGGGCACGCGCCCGTCGGATCAGAACTGGAAACGCCTGCTGAACAAGGCGATCGCCGAAAACCAGACGCAGATCGACAATATCCTTCTGTCCTTCGGCATCCCGCTGCTCGACGAGAAGGACAAGCTGATCGAGCCATCCGGCCAGGCGGCGCAGATGACGCCGACCGCATCGGATGCCGCGCCGACCGGTGAGCCGCGGCAGGCCCCGGCGGGCGACCGCGCCCCCGGCGCGGCGGAACCGTCGCCGAAGGGCTGACGCCATGGTGATCAACTGCCGATCCGCCTGGTTCGGTGTCGTGCTGATGGGACTCGGTTCGATCGGCACGGGATCGGTTTCCATCGGCACCGCGATGGCGCAGGCGAAGGGCGCGGCGATGTCCGCCTCCGTCCCCGAACCCCTGGGCTATCGCACCGACGATTACCGGGCGCCGGTGCCGGCGACGCTTGCAGGCGGCACCGTCATCGACACCGCGAGGGCCAAGACGCTGCATGACGCCGGTGTGCCCTTCGTCGACGTCCTGCCAAGGGCGCCCAAGCCCAAGGGCCTGCCGGGCGGCACCCTCTGGCATCCCAAGCCCCGCCGCGACATCCCCGGCTCGCTCTGGCTCGTCGACACCGGTTACGGCGACCTTGCCCCGGTCATGGAGGCCTACCTGATGGAGGGTCTCGCCGAGGTCACCGGTGGCGACAAGGCCGCGCCCGTCGTCCTCTATTGCCAACGCGATTGCTGGATGAGCTACAACGCCGCCAAGCGGGCGGTGAGGGCGGGCTATTCGAGCGTCTACTGGTATCCCGATGGCACTGACGGCTGGGGCAAGGCCGGCTACGACCTCGTGCCGGCGGAGCCTGTCGACCGGCCGGACGAATAGGAACACGCGCGCAAACCGTGCCGTTCGCCGCGCTATCCCGATGCCGGCGACTCTCCTGCCGTCGACCTACAGTGTCGAGGCGATCGCCCGACCGAGGGCGAAGGCGCGCTGCTCGATCAGGGTTGGAACTTCGCAGACATAGCTCAGCGACTTGCGGCGCTCGTCGAACACGCGGGTGTCCCATAGCAGCGCCTGGCGGGCGTTCTCGATGTCGTTGTTGGACGAGGCCGCACTGCGCTGCACCTTGGCAAAGCTGGAGCTCTGCTCGCGCAGGCGCTGGGCGAGCGCCTTCTGCTTGGCGCCGTAGCGCTCGATCCCGTCCATCACTTCGCTGCGCTCGACGTTCAGCTGGCCCAGAAGACCCGCCATGATCCGTGTCGCGATCGCCTGGCGCTCAGCCTTCGGCTGCTGATCGACGTAATCCTCCACCATCTTCGACGCCTCGTCGATGGTGGTGCGGCGGGCCGCGAGCGAATCGATCAGCCGATTTTCCTCTGGCGTCAGCTTCTCGGTCGCCGTCTCCGCAATCGGAGGACCGGCCCAGACCTGCGCCGGCTGGATCGAACCGAGCTTCTGCTGGATGCAGGGCCAGTTGGTCTTGCCGGCCTCGGGCGTCTTGGCGAAATCCATCGGGCGCCCTTCACGGGCACTCGTGCTGTCGGCGTTCCCGATCCCGCTGGCCTCAGAGGCCGACTTTGGCGCCGCCTGTGGATTTGCCGACGGAGCCGCTGTTGCCGGTGTCTGGCTCGGCGTTCCCGTCGGCGCCGGGCCGGGGAGCACAAAGCCCTTCGGGATTGCGCGCGGCTGCGCGCCGCTCTGGGCGAAGGCGGTGCCGGCGATGAACACCGGAAGCAAGACTGCCGCGGTGGCCAGCAGACTCTGGCGAACGCGCCGTGCCACTGAATTTTCGTTGGCGGAGCGGTGGGTCATGACATCCTCCCGAGATGTGTGGGCGCGCGGCGAAATAAGGCGAGGAATCAGCCGCGCTTGCGGCTGATCAGTCCACGCGCCGGATCATAGGCGAAGATCGCGCCGCCGAGGAACAGGATCGTGCAACCGAAAACGATGGCGAAGGCGATCGGATTGAACTGGCCGTACAGCGCGAAGCGCACGAGTTCGACCGCATGCGTGAAAGGGTTCAGCTGGCAGATCTGGTAGAGCAGCGGGCTCGATTCCTGAACGCGCCAGAGCGGATAGAGGGCAGAGGACGCGAAATACATCGGGAAGATCACGAAGTTCATGACGCCGGCGAAGTTCTCGAGCTGCTTGACCAGCGAGGACAAAAGCATGCCGAGGGAGCCGAGCATCAGGCCGGTCAGGACCAGGGCCGGGAAGACGGTGAGATAGCCCATCCAGTCGGGACGCACGTCCCAGAACCAGGCGATCGCGAAAAAGACGTAGATCTGCACGATGCCGACCGCCACGCCGGCGCACAGCTTGGAGACCAGCAGGAACCAGCGCGGCAGCGGCGACACGAGCAGCGTCTTCATGGTTCCCGTCTCGCGGTCGTAGACCATCGAGAGCGAGGACTGCATGCCGTTGAACAGCTGGATCATCCCGACGAGACCGGGCGTGATGAAGACCTCGTAGAGCACGTAGGTCTGATAGGGCGCGATGATCGAAACGCCGAGCA
>JBBSUS010000378.1:0-3658 GCA_038234195.1 Hyphomicrobiales bacterium
CGTTTCGTCCTTCACCTATGTCGAGACGACGGGCCTGCTTTTTGCCGGCAAGCTCGTCGGCGACAGCGCACGGCTGAGCCGTCCCGTCAGCGATCCCGATGTGGACGGGCTGGACGCCGAGGTGATCGAGCGGATTGGCCCGCGACTCGAGCCGCGCGTCGTCGATGGTCGTCAGACCGGATTTGAAAGCAGTCAGCGCGTCGACATGGCGGAAGCGGTCCTGCGGGCCATGTCGCTCGTCGACGGATTTGCCCGCCTGGTGCTTCTGGCCGGTCACGGCAGCACCACTGTCAACAATCCGCATGCCTCCAGTCTCGATTGCGGCGCGTGCGGCGGCCACTCCGGCGAAGCCAACGCCCGTGTCGCTGCAGGCATCCTCAACGACGTCGATGTGCGCGACGGGCTGGCCCGGCGCGGCATCGCCATTCCAGCCGACACCTGGTTCGTCGGTGCCCTTCACGACACCACGACCGACAACGTCCGGCTGTTCGGCGTCGACCAGGTGCCGCCCTCCCATGTCGCGGATATGGCCGAAATCGAACGGACCCTGGCGAAGGCGTCGGCGCTGGCACGAGCCGAGCGCGCGCTTCTGCTCGACGTCGACCAAGACCCAAATCTTCATCGCACGATCGAAGCGCGAAGCCGCGACTGGGCACAGGTCAGACCCGAATGGGGCCTCGCCGGCAACTCGGCCTTCATTGCCGCTTCGCGCGAACGCACGCGCGGGCTGGATCTCGGCGGCCGGGCCTTCCTTCACGATTACGACTGGCAGAAGGATGTCGGGTTCCGCACGCTGGACCTGATCATGACGGCCCCCATGGTCGTCGCCAGCTGGATCAATCTCCAGTATTACGCATCGACCGTGAACAACCGTGCCTTCGGCAGCGGCAACAAGGTGCTGCACAATGTGGTCGGCCAGATCGGTGTCCTGGAGGGCAATTCCGGCGACCTGAGGGTCGGACTGCCTTGGCAATCGGTCCATGACGGAAAGCGGTTCATCCACGAACCGGTGCGGCTCAGCGTCTTCATTGCCGCGCCGGAAGCCGCCTTGAATGCCGCAATCGACCGGCACGAGGCGGTCCGCCAACTCGTCGACAATCGGTGGATTCATCTGTTTCGTCTTGCCGACGACGGCACGATCAGTTCCTATGAAGGCGGTCTTCGCTGGGCTGATTGCTGATGAAGCCGTCGCTCACCCATCTCGAACGGCTGGAAGCCGAGGCCATCTTCATCCTGCGCGAAGGGGTGGCCAACGCGCAAAATCCCGTGATGTTGTTCTCGGCGGGCAAGGATTCCACCGTCCTTGCCCATCTCGCACTTCGTGCGTTCTTTCCCGCTCCGCCGCCTTTTCCGCTGCTTCATGTCGATTCGACTTGGGAATTCCAGGCGCTCCTCGACTTCCGCGATGCCTTTGCGCGACAGCACGGGTTCTCCCTGCTCGTCTGGACCAACGAGAGCGGTCGCGCCGAGGGTCTGAACCCTGTCGACCATGGCGACGCCTATACGACCATCATGCGGACCGATGCCTTGAAGCAGGCTCTCGATCGGGGACGCTACGACGTGATCTTCGGCGGCGCCCGGCGCGACGAGGAAAAATCCAGGGCAAAGGAGCGCGTCTTTTCGGTCCGCGGCAAGCACCATGGCTGGGAGCCCCGCCAGCAGCGGCCCGAGCTCTGGCAGATCTACAACACCCGTCTCGGTCAGGATCAGACGCTGCGGATCTTCCCGCTGTCGAACTGGACCGAAATCGACATCTGGACCTACGCGCTTGTCCACGACATCGCACTGGCGTCGCTTTATTTTGCCCAACCGCGTCCGGTCGTCGAACGCGGCGGCGCACTCATCGTCGTTGATGATCCGGCCAGATCGCCGTTCGGCTCGGATACCCCTGCCGTGACGAAAACTGTCCGTTTCCGAACGCTGGGCTGCTGGCCGGTCACGGCCGCGGTCGAGTCCGATGCCACCGACCTTTCCATGGTGGTCTGGGAAACGATCACGGCGGCCGGATCCGAGCGACAGGGGCGCATCGCCGACCGCAATGGCGGTGGATCGCTCGAACGGCAAAAACGAGACGGGTACTTCTGATGGGCCGCGCTCAAAGGGACCGCCTCGAAGGCTGCGAAGCGCTGCCGGCCGTGCGCGGCAAGGAAACCGTCAGCGCGCGCCTCGTGCGCGCGAGCAGGTTCCCCGATCACCGGGCGCGTGCTCGTGGTGGCTCGCGCTTGGCGCTCTCGGCCGGGTCACCAATCTCCACGACGGTTTGGGTCTGCGCCGAATGCGGACACCGTGCCGAAAGGCTGTCTTGCCATCACCAGGCCGATCCAAGCCTTTGCGGCTTCTGCAATCCCTAGGTGCGCAAGTCACCATGAAGGAGGAACCACAGTGCATTTGGTTGAGATCGACGTTCCAGACACGTATGAAGACCGCATCGCCTGGGTGATGGAACATCCGCAGATGAGCGATTGGTTGAAAGACGCCGTACGAACTGCGCTTGATCGCGATCCCGTCGATTTGCTCAGCGATCTGGAAATGCTGGAAATCCTGCTCAGGCCACGAGCCCAAATCCGGATTGATGCTCTGCGAAGCGCAGTGGTCGAGCTTCATGATACCGGATCGGCGCCCCAGTCGACCCCATAGGTAGCGCTACCGGATGGCGGCAATTCTCTGCTCAACGGATAGGCGACCTGCGGGCAGATTTCGAACACGTCCACCGCGTTCATCGAAATCCAGAAATCCATCCTCGGATGGCGGCAATAGCCGTTGAAGCCAAGCTGAATCGGCAGTTCGGGCGCGGATTGGTTTCCTTATCGGCAGCGGACGTCGAGACGACTTGGGCACGGCGAATCCTGCACCTCTCGCCCCCCTGATCTCCCCTCCTGAATGACCGAAGCAGGCGAGTTGCTCTGCGTCGACGATCCGAGCAAAAGTCGCAAGGGAGACCGTTGCTCTGGCGGAACGCGGTGCGTGCATTCGGGAAGGAAACGTCCATCCTTTGAAACGACGTGTTCGGCCTGTTTCACGGCCGATGACCGAGATGATCGAGGGCAGCCTGCGGGCGTGCGGACCTGGCTTGTCATCCTGCCCCGGCGGGCCTATGGCAGAATGAAAGGGTCCCTTATCGATAGTTTGAAGAGCTTTGAGCGGCAGCGCATACCGGCTGCCTCGACTTCGGGACGGTCGATCTCTGCCGTAATCTTGTTCAAAGCCACCACCCAGGTCGACATCCATGCCTGAAACGCAAACGCTGCGCCGTCCCTTCATCGTCGGCGCCATCATGGCCGCCATGGCGATGATTGCCATCGAGGCGACAATCGTCTCGACGGCCATGCCGCAGATCGCAGGGCAGCTCGGCGACCTCCATCTTTATTCCTGGGTCTTCTCCGCTTTCCTTCTGACGCAGACGGCCATGACGGTCGCCTTCGGCAAGCTGGCCGATCTCTACGGCCGCCGCCCAATCCTGCTCATCGGTATCGCGATCTTTCTTCTTGGCTCCGTGCTGTGCGGCTTTGCCTGGTCAATGCCGTCGCTGATTGCGTTCCGCCTGGTCCAGGGCGTCGGCGCTGGAGCAATCCAACCCGTCGCACTCACCGTCGTCGGCGACATGTATACGGTCGAGGAGCGCGGCAAGGTTCAAGGCTGGCTTGCCAGCGTCTGGGGC
>JBBSUS010000379.1:0-3653 GCA_038234195.1 Hyphomicrobiales bacterium
ATCGAAGTCCCGGCGCCGCGCCGGGCAGGTCGGCCGAAATCTTCATTTCCCCTTGGCCCCGCGATGCATTAGGCTCGCCGACAGCTCACACGGGGTGCCTTCCGGCAAAGGAAGGCTGAGAGGCTTGTGGCCGACCCGTCGAACCTGATCCGGATCATGCCGGCGGAGGGATTGCGGGCCAAGGCGAAGTCTCGCCCACCTCGCGATTCGTTCGCCTCGGCGCAGCGAGGCATCCCATGCTCTTCTCCAGCGACAATGCGACTTCCGTGGAAACCGAGGGCTCGCAACGGTCGCGCGTCCGCGCCAGGGCGACGCTTGCAATGCTCGTCGCCGCCGGTTGCTCGACCGCCTTCGCGGCGCGCGCCGAGGACAAGAAGCCCGTCCTGACCGTCTACACCTATGAGAGCTTCACCCCCGACTGGGGTCCCGGTCCGAAAATCGAGGCGGCGTTCGAAAAGACCTGCGGCTGCGATCTGCAGTTCGTCGGCCTGGAAGACGGCGTCGCGATTCTCAACCGGCTGAAGCTGGAAGGCGCGTCGAGCTCCGCCGACATCGCCCTCGGCATGACGACCGATCTCATTCCCGAGGCCAAGGCGACGGGGCTCTTCGCCAACAGCGACACCGATCTGGCAAAGCTGGACGTGCCGAACGGCTTTTCCGACCCGGTCTTCGTGCCCTACGACTATTCCTATCTGGCGATCGTTTACGACACCATGATCATCAAGGAGCCACCCACGAGCCTCGACGCGCTGGTCACCGGCGATCCGGAGGTCAAGATTGCGATCGAGGACGCACGCACCTCGACGCCCGGCCTCGGTCTGCTGCTGTGGATGAAAGACGTCTATGGCGACAAGGCCGGCGAGAAATGGGCCGAGCTGTCGAAACGCATCCTGACGGTGACGCCCGGCTGGAGCGAGGCCTACGGGCTCTTCACCAATGGCGAGGTTCCGATGGTCCTGAGCTACACGACCTCGCCCGCCTACCACATGGTCGAGGAAAAGACCGACCGATACCAGGCGGCGGCCTTCGCCGAGGGCCAGTACATCCAGATCGAGGTCGCCGGACTCCTCAAGAATGCCAAGCAGCCTGAGTTGGCGAAGAAATTCCTCGCCTTCATGCTGACGCCTGAGTTTCAATCGATCATCCCGACCGGCAACTGGGCCTATCCCGTCATCGACGGCATCACGACGCCCGCCGCCTTCGACAAGCTGGTCAAGGTCGACAAGCCGCTGATGATCGACCCGCAGACCGTCGCCGACCACCGCCGCGAATGGACCCAGGAATGGCTCCAGGCGATCGGGCGTTGAGCCCCGGCGCCGCGCACGCTCGCAGATGACCGCCGTCAACGCGAGGGTGCCCCTGCTAGACGGCCGTCCCAGAGGGCGAACGCGCATGAGCGTGCAGCGCGACCGGCGCCTGCGGATCGCGTTCGGCTGGCTTGCGGCAACCCTTCTCGTCGCCTTTCTCGGCGGCGGGTTCCTCGTGCTGCTCCTGTCGACGAATGCGGCCCTGCGCCTGCCGGCGATCGTTGCCGATCCCTACCTTCGCGGCGTCGTCCTCTTCACCCTCGAACAGGCGGGGCTTTCGACACTCTTTTCGGTCGGGCTCGCCGTGCCGCTGGCGCTGGCACTCCATCGTACGCAGTTTTATGGCCGGGACGCCGTGTTGCGTCTGTTCCTGTTGCCCCAGGCCCTGCCGGTGCTGGTCGGCGCACTCGCCATCGTGGCGATCTGGGGCCGCAACGGCGTCGCATCGAACGTGCTGGTCGCACTCGGACTGCCAAGGCTCGACATTTACGGCCTCCCCGGCATTCTCGTCGCCCATGTCTTTTTCAATCTGCCGCTGGCGACGCGCCTTCTGCTCGCCACTCTCGACCGCGTTCCAGCCGAAAGCTTCAAGCTTGCAGGCCAGCTTTCGTTGACGCCCCTCGCCATCTTCCGCCTGCTCGAAGCGCCGGCGATCCGCGCCGGCCTGCCGGGTGCGGCGAGCCTCGTCTTCATGCTGTGCGTGACGAGTTTCACCATCGTCCTGATTCTCGGCGGAGGCCCCGCCGCGACGACCCTCGAAGTCGCTATATACCAGGCGCTGCGTTATGATTTCGACCCTGGCCGGGCGATCGCGTTGTCAGGCCTGCAGATCGGGCTCACGGCCCTCGTCCTCTGGTTCGCGACCCGCCTCGGCGGCGACCTGTCCGCCAGTTTCGGTCATGGCGGCACGGCCAAGCGCTACGATCCGCCGAGCCGTCTGCGCCAGACCGTCGACATCGCGGTTCTCGCCCTCGGCCTCGTCTTCACAGCGGCGCCTTTCGTGGCGGTGATCTGGCGCGGGCTTTCGGCTGACCTCCTCGGCCTGATCAGCGAACCGGCCGTCCGCAGGGCGATCGTGACCAGCCTCGCGGTATCGTTGGCAGCCGCGTGCCTGTCGGTCATCGCGGCGACTGCAATCATCCTCGCCATGACGACCCTCGGAAACAACGGACCGGCCAGCGCAAAACAGCGCCAGGACAAGCCCGAAAACAACAGAATAAGCCAGGCGGTTGGCGCCAGCCGTCTCACCCTCGAGACCATCGCCAGCCTCGTCCTGGTGGTACCGCCTATCGTCGTCGGCGCCGGCTGGTTCCTGGCTTTGCGCCAGGTGACCGACGTCTTTGCCGCCGCGCCCTATGTCGTCGTCGCGACCAACGCCGCCATGGCCGTGCCCTTCGTCGTGCGCATCGTCGCACCGGCGCTTGCAGCCGAAGCGGCCGCGACCGCACGCCTTGCCGACGGGCTCGGCCTCGTCGGCCTGACGCGCCTGCGCTTCGTCGACTGGCCGGCGATGCGCCCGCCTCTGGCTCTCGCCTTCGCCTTCGCGCTGGCCATTTCGCTCGGCGACCTCGGCGCCATCGCCCTCTACGGCAGCCGCGACTTCACCACACTGCCCTATCTCCTGATGCAACGCATGGGCAGCTACCGCAGCGACGACGCAGCCGGCCTCGCGCTGATTCTCGGCGTGCTCTGCCTCGGGCTGATGATGCTCGCCGAACGCGGCCTCTCGGCACGATCCCGAAACAGCTTGCGAGGTTCGCAATGAGCAGCGCGCCACGTTCACCAATGGCACCACCGCCGACGGCGCTCGCGTTCGAGGCCGTGCGCTTCGCCTTCGAAGAGCACTCCATGCGCTTCGACCTCGATGTCGAGCCAGGCGAATGGCTGGCGCTGATCGGGCCGAGTGGCGCCGGCAAGTCGACGCTGCTGGATCTGGCCGCCGGCTTCATCGCGCCGCAATCGGGCATCATCCGGATCGCCGGCCGCGACATGACAGGCGTCGCGCCGGCCGAGCGACCGCTGAGTATCGTCTTCCAGGACAACAATCTGTTTCCGCATCTCGACGTCGAGCGCAACGTCGCCCTCGGCATCGCGCCGGATCTGAAGATCTCGGCAATCGACCGGCGCCGCATCGCTGCCGCGTTGGAGGCGGTCGGCCTTGCGGCTTTCGCGACGCGGCGCCCGGCAGAGATGTCGGGCGGGGAACGCCAGCGCGTCGCCCTTGCCCGCGCCTTTCTGCGCGACAAGCCACTCCTGCTTCTTGACGAGCCGTTTGCCGCGCTCGGACCAGCGCTGCGCCGCGACATGCTGGCGATGCTGACGCAATTGCGCCGGCAGGCGATCGCC
>JBBSUS010000380.1:0-3637 GCA_038234195.1 Hyphomicrobiales bacterium
CGGCGCGCCGTGACGACGCGCGGATCGTCGCGCGAAACGCCCAGGACATCGTACATCATCACGGCATTGGCCATCGCCGGATAGATCGCGCCGAGGCCGGATTCCCCATTCAACCGCTTGTCGACGAACGCCGCGGCGCGATCGATGGCCCGCTGGCGTGCCGCCTTGGGAAAGTGCTGTTCGGTGCGCTTCAAGACCCGGTCGAGCCCGCCGAAGATCTGTGTCCACGGCATCACCTGATGCGGCCCCCTTGCCCAGCCCCGCATAGCCTCGGGCGGCACCAGGAAAAGCTCGCCAATATGGACGTCGCGAAGATTGCGGGCGAGCGGCTTCAGCGTCTGCAGCACCAGAAGCGGCACGACGACCGTGCGCGCCCAATAGGAGATCTTGCTGAGATGGAAAGGAAACCATCGCGGCATCAGCATCAGTTCGACCGGCATGGTCGGCACGCCACGCCAGGGAATTTCGCCGAAAAGCGCCAGGAGAATTCGGGTGAAAACGTTCGCCTGCGCCGCTCCGCCATGAGCGCGGATCGCGTCGTGCGCGCGGCGCATGTGTGGCGCGGCCGGGTCGTCGCCGATCATCTTCAGCGCGAAATAGGCCTTCACGCTCGCCGACATGTCGAACGCCCCATCGGTGAAAAGCGGCCAGCCGCCATGCTCGCTAGATTGAATGCGCCGCAGATATCTGCCGATCTTGGCTTCGAGGGCGATGTCCTCCTCGCCCAGGTAGTGCAGGAGCAGCACGTATTCCGACGGAATCGTCGCGTCGGCCTCGAGTTCGAAGACGAAGTGTCCGTCCTCGCGCTGCCATTTGAGCAGCCCGGCTGTCGCCCGATCGATCGCCGCGTCGAGGGATAGCGAGTGCAACGCACGCGATGCGCCGGTTTCATGACGGTTCGGCGCGGTCCGTTCGCCGCAATCGTTCGGCAGGTGATCCAGCATGTCGTCTCGACCGTCATGAGTTGTCACGAAACGACCCGCGCGGCGCGTCGCCGGGGGAACTGCGGGGCGCGAAGCGCCAGGTCCGCCGCGCGCCGGCCGGACCGGACCGCACCTTCGATCGTCGCAGGCAGGCCCGTCGCCGTAAAGTCCCCGGCCAGAAACAGATTGTCCAGCATGGTGATCGGCCCCGGCCGCCGCGTCTCCTGTTCGGGCGTCGCCAGAAACGTCGCCCGCCGCTCGCGCACCACCTGCCAGCGCGGCAGGGCGGCGTTGCGTCCGGTCAGCGCCGCGACCTCCCGCCAGACGGCTGCCGCAAGGTCTTCACGCGGGCGGTCGAGCAGATGGTCGGCGGCGCTGATCGTCACGGACAGCCGATCGGGAAAGGCGAACAGCCATTCGCTGATACCGCCGACGATGCCGAGGAGCGTCGGATCCGCCCCGTCTTCGCCTTGGTCCGGCGGTGGATCGACAAGGAAATGAATGTTGAGGATCGCGCTGAAGCGATCGGGCACGACGAGGCCTTCGATGAGCCCTGCAGCAGCGATCGGTGACACGGCGAGGATGATCCGGCCGTCCGGGCCGATCGGCTCGTCCGCCCCCGCAAAGCGAAGGCGCGTGACCATCTGCCCCTCGGTTTCGATCGCCTTCAGCGAGGCTCCGAAGCGGATTTGCGTTCCGCGCGAGCGCAGGATCGCCAGCGCCGGGTCGACCATCGCCGCCCCGAGACCGCCGGTTGCCACCACTGGTCGGCAAGCCCGTCCCCCCAGCGCAAGCGTCTCGCGGAACAAGGTCGCAGCCAGGCGTGCCGATGCGTCTTTCGGCTCGGTGTTGAGGCCGGCGACCAGCAGTGGGCGCCACAACCGCTCATAGACCGACCCCTCTGTCGCCATCCGCTCGCCGAGCGTCGCGTCGCGTCCGGCGCGCAGCAGCCGAATTGGCGCGAAATAGTCGCGGACACGCGTGCCCGGCACCCGGCGCGCCGGATCGAATATCCAGGTCGGGATCCGACCGGAGTTCGGCCGCAACGTCCAGCGCTCACCGGTGGACAGATCGGCGAAGTCGAAGGCGCAGTCGACCGCCAACGACAGCGCATCCTCGCCGCCGATCCGCCGGACATAGTCGAGTGCCGCCTCATTACCCGACAGGAGAAGATGGTTGCCGTTGTCGATGACGGTCTGAAGCACCGGGTCGAAATAGGAGCGACAGCGCCCGCCGGCCTGGGGAGAGGCCTCGTGGACGATCACTCGCCGACCGGCGCGCGACAGCGCCTCTGCGGCGGCGAGCCCCGAAAGCCCGGCGCCGATCACATGCACGATCCCCGCCATCAGATGCGGCTCATCGGCTGTCGGCCCGGCTGGCCCCGGCGATCGCCACGCGCCATCAGAAAAAGCCGTGCCGCAGGAGGGCCAGCAGCATCACGCGCTTTTTCTTCGAAACCGAGCGCCGTGGCGCAACCCAGCCGCGAACGATCAATGCGTCGAGCAGCGAGCGATAGGCGGCCGACATCAGCCGCGGTGCGCGCACCGACTTTCGCGGCGACGTATCCATGATGGCGTCGGCCCGGGCGAAATGGTCGTGTGCCTCGGCTGCGAGACGTTCGCAGACGGCGGCAAGACGAGAATCGGCAAGCACACGAGCGATCGTCTGCCGCTCCTCCGAGAGGGCGCCCCCGCCTGCGCCTCTATCGTCTTCGCCCGCCGGCGCCGCAATCCCGGCCGCCGTCAGCGCATCACGTGGAAGATACAGCCGGCCGAGCGCAGCGTCCTCGTCGAGATCGCGCAGGATGTTGGTGATTTGCAGCGCCCGTCCGAGATGGTGTGCGAGCGCCATGCCCGAGGCCTCAGGCAATCCGAACACCCGGACCGAAAGCCGGCCCGGCGCCGAGGCGACGCGATCGATATAACGGTCGAAGGCGGCCCTGTCCGGCGCGACGATGTCTTCGGCGCCATCCATCGCCATGCCGTCGATCACCGCTTCGAAATCGGCCTGGCGGAGATCGAAATCGCCGATCGCTCGGGCCAATGGCACAAGCGAATCGATCCGTTCTCCGGCATAGAGCGCCGCGATATCGGATCGCCAATGCTCGAGGGCGGCAATTCGGATGTCGCGCGGTTCGTCGCCATCGGCGATGTCGTCGACCGACCGGCAGAAGCCATAGATCGCATACATCGCCACCCGCTGCGGCTCCGGCAGGATGCGCAGGCCGAGAAAGAACGAACTCTTCGTCGGCGCGGACGGAACAGCCGCAACCGCTGCCGCCGCATCGACCTGCCGCAAGCCGTCCGTCTTCGCCCCGTCGTGCGAACGACCGACGGGCCGCTCATCATTGCCCGGGTCTGCATCCTGACTTCGTTTGGCTGCAAGAAAGCTCATGAGTTTCTCACGCCGCGTTCGAGCTTGCTCCGTCGCGGGTTCAGAAGGCTTTTCGCCGCCTGGCCGGCCGCCGCCGACAGCATCAGCATCAGCATGGCCGGCTTGCCGAGATGAACGTCGTCGGCAAGCGGATCGCCCCTGATGAGACGCTCGGTCAAACGTTCGGCGAGCCTCTGGATCGTCGCGATCTCCATGCGCAGGCGAATATCCGCGACGAGTGGCGCAAGACGGGACGATCTGACGAGCAGTGCCGACACTTGCGTCGTCAATTGCTCGATCGTCCGCATCAATGGCGCGCTGGCCCGATCACCGCCGAGATC
>JBBSUS010000381.1:0-3634 GCA_038234195.1 Hyphomicrobiales bacterium
GCTGCAGCTCTCGGCGATCGCCTGTTCGACGGTGTCAGGCCTGTGGGCGATGGTCCATAGGATGGCTCGCGCTGCTGCGTCCGGCTTGGAGCGGCCTTGTTCCCAATTGCGCAGCGTCGCAAGATCCAGGCCATAGCGCAGTGCGAACTCTTCTTGCGTCATGGCGCGGTCTTCGCGCACGCGCTTGGCATCGATCGCCGCTGCTTCGTGAAGACGGGCCATTACGCCGACACACGCCAGTTCGGCCACGAGGACGTCGCGATCCTCGACGCAGGGCACCAGAACGACGACGTTGGGTGCACCGGCCAAAAGATCGGAGAAGATCCGAAGCGAGGTTCGCAACGGGAGATGACGCTTGGCGAGAATGCGAGCCGCCTCGGGCGTATCGACAGGTTCAGAGTGGCCGGCTGAAAGGCTCAGACGCAGCCTTGCGGGTGAACCGGAAGGGACGCGGTCGATGACCCGGACGGGCACCCGTGGTGCGAACCGCTCCTGCAACGATAATTTGATCGACATCGAGGCTCTCGATCACCTTCTGCATCAGTCGTCGAAGCCCCGCCGCGCCCAACCGTCCGGGTGTCAGGCCGGCGACATGAGTTTCGGTCAACGCGATCGCCCTGTCGTTCAGTGCGACGACGCCCATTGCCGAAAGCACCCCGAGAGAAGTCGTGACGTTGATCGTTACGATCGGATCGTCAGTCGCGTCCACGTCGATGCGAATCTCGATCTCGTCGAATTGCGTCACGCGCACCGTCATATGTACGCAATTTGCGTATAGATTGCGATGTCTTTCTTTGTCCTCACAGCACCACGAGCCGGTCGGGAATCTCGTTGGGGTTCTTGTCATCGGCCGGAAAATGCGTGGTGAGGATCGCGCCGGCTGCCTTGGCAGCCTGGCAGTAGCCGTCGGCGAGGCGGTCTTGACGGGCCGCCTCGATCAAGTCCGCAACGATCGCGTCCCAGGCGTCCTGCGGGACTTTGGCAGCGATGCCTTCGTCGGCGACGATCTCGGCGTAATGCTCGGCGGCCGAGACGAAGATCAGGATGCCGGTGCGCTTGGCCGTGGCTTGGAGATTGTGGGCGAAGAACTGGGCGAGTGCCGTGCGGTGGGCCCGTTCCTCGGCGATGGCCCTGGGGACCAGCCGCATTCGCAGGGACGGGACGGCCGAGGCCAGCAGCAGGAGGGCAATCGTGGCGACGAGTTGGCCGAGCACGAGGACGATGCCCGATATGGCAGGAGCGCCGGTCGACGCGAGGAACGGTGCCAGGACGGCGGCGAGGAGCGCCGCCACGAGAGCGATGCTCAGGCTGACGGCCGCGACGACGAAGCCATAGCCGTCGCTCCGTTCGGCGAAGACGGCATAGATCTCGCCGCTTGTCGCGCTCTCCGCCTTGCGGATGGCGGCGGCGACGCGGGCATGGTCGTTGTGGGAAAAGGTCGGTGTGGTCATGGCTTGCGTACCGTCGTCGCGAGGTCTGGCCATCGCGGGCTTCGCACACCCGTTGAACCTGTCGTTCGAGGCGTTTCTTCGGCGCGGGTTTGGTAGCTCATGGTTCGATCCTCACCAACTGCCCGACGAGCCGCCGCCGCCGAAGGACCCGCCGCCACCGGAAAAGCCGCCACCGGAGCCGCCGCCGAAACCGCCCCCGCCAAAGCCGCCGCCGCCCCCGGAGCGGCTGATCTGGTCCAGCGTCCAGACGATGCCGAGCCAGCGATAGCGGTTCGGACCGACCTTCGTGCCGCGGAGCCGCGCCATCCGGGACGCCATGGCCATGCCGGCGACCAGGATCCAGATGCCGAAGAAAAGAACCGGAAACAGCCAATCGGCGACGTCGCCGCCCGACCACTGGCTGTTTCGGTCAGCGCGCGTCTGCATTTCCGCAGCGTTGCCCGACAGAAACTGGAGAATGCCGTCGACGCCCTTGTCGATGCCGCCGGGAAAGTCACCGGCCTTGAAGGCGGGCAGAATGTCGTTCTGGATGATCAACTGCGTCAGTGCGTCCGTGAGGGTGCCTTCGAGACCATAGCCGACCTCGATGCGCACCTTGCGGTCGTCGCGAGCGACGAGCAGCACGACGCCGTTATCCTCCTTCTTCTGGCCGATCGCCCATTGCCGCGCCAGTCGGTTGGCGTAGTCGGCGATGTCGTAGCCCTGAAGGTCGGGGATCGTTGCCACGACAACCTGGTCGGAGGATGTCTGCTCGAAGGCCGCGAGCTTTTGCGTGAGCGCAGCTTCGGCGGCCGGATCGAGCAGTCCGGCCTCGTCGACAACCCGTCCGCTGAGGGTGGGAAAGGTCTGGGCGAGGACCGGAAGCGGGCCAGCGGCAAGCGCCAGGACCACCATCGTGGCAATGCATGCAAGCCATCGCTGCGGCCGATGTTCGACGCGCGCTCGGACGGGTTGACGAAGGGTCTCCAAGCCTTGTTTCCCGGACTGCGTGATGTCGGGGCCCGTGGTGCTGCAGCCCGTGATGCCCGCAGTTCCAGTGGCGCTGGCCATCGTCACTTGCCGAAATCGACCTGCGGCGGCGTTTCGGACCCGGCCGTCGCGGTGAACGCCTCCATCGGCTTGGCTTCTGGATAGAACCAGCCGGCGATCCAGCGGCCGGGAATGGTCTTCAACTCGGTGTTGTAGACCCTGACGGCATCGATGTAGTCGCGGCGGGCGACGGAAATGCGGTTCTCGGTCCCCTCGAGCTGGCTCTGCAAGGTGAGAAAGTTCTGGCTGGATTTCAGGTCCGGATAGGCCTCGACGGTGACCAGCAGGCGGGAAAGGGCACCCGAAAGCTGGTCCTGGGCAGCCTGGAACTTCTGCACGGCCGCCGGGTCGGTCAACTGGCTGGCGTCGATGGTGGTCGCCGTCGCCTTGGCGCGTGCCTCGACGACGGCCGTGAGCACGTCCTTCTCCTGGGCCGCGTAGCCCTGCACGGTCTTGACCAAGTTGGGGATCAGGTCGGCACGGCGCTGGTACTGGTTCTGCACCTGCGACCACGCGGCCTTGGCCTGCTCTTCGTAGGTCGGGATGGCATTGACGCCGCAGGCCGACAGCAGCGGCGCGAGCGCCACCAGAAGAAACGCCACGAGCCCGGCGCGGCGACAGGACGCGCGAGGGGCTGCGCGGCGCGCTGGACGGCGGCCGATCAGGGACGGGCTGGCAAGGGTCGGCATGGTGTTTCGGCTCCGCGGGACCGCGCAAACATCGCGCAAGCCTGTCCTACACGATGAAGACCCGTTGATGAAGCGGGCCGGCAGCGCTCGGCTCGTTTGGCTTTGGTTCGTTCGGATCCGCGTTCCAAGGCCGAGGCGGTTGCCCTTTGGCGGCTTTTGCGGGAATGCTTGTCGCCATGACCCATCACGACGACGAGAAACGCCAGCGCGAGGCGAAAGCCATCCTGGAACGGGTGCGGCGGGAGACCGAACCGCAGATCGGCGGTCATACCGAGGCGCTGCTGTTTCGCACGCGCGAGCACATGAGTGCGTCCGATGTCGACCCGAAGGACCGGATCGAGGTGATCGGCACCCGGATCGGCCGCTGGGCGGGCATCGTGGGCTTCGTCGTCTTCGCCCTGATGCTGGCCGAGATGCTGGGCCGGTAACGTTGTAATGTCGCCGCTTCCACCGCCTCTGCACGAC
>JBBSUS010000382.1:0-3631 GCA_038234195.1 Hyphomicrobiales bacterium
CAAGCTGCTGTCGATCACACAGGAAATGGGCGATGATCCGGTGCATCAGATGATGCGTCAGATCATGGCGTTGTTCTACGAATATCAGTCCAAGGAAAACGCCAAGCACGTCATGCGGGCCTTGAAGGAGAACGCTAGGCAAGGCTTCTGGAACGGTTCGCTGCCGCCCATCGGCTATCGCGTCGTTGCCGCCGAGCAGCGCGGCGCGAAGGTCAAGAAGAAGCTGGAGATCGACCCTCTGCACGCCGATACGGTGCGGCTGATCTATCGGCTCGCCCTGGAAGGCGACGGCACAACGGGACAGATGGGCGTCAAAAAGATAGTCTCTTACCTCAACCGCAATCGCCGCTTCACGCGCGACGGCGGGCGCTGGGGTATCGGCCAGGTCCATCGCATCCTGACCCGCCGCACCTACATGGGCGAGCACGAGTTCAACAAGCGATCCAAGTCCAAGGAGCTTAAGCCGGTCAGCGAGATCGTGGTCGTTCCAGTTCCGCCGATCCTCGAGCGCGAAACCTTCGACGCGGTGCAGGGGTTGCTGAAGGCCCGGCACCCGACAGTGACGCCCTCCGTCGTGATCAGTGGCCCGACGATGCTCACAGGTCTGATCCATTGCGCGAAGTGCGGCGGGGCCATGACCATCCGCACCGGCAAGAGCGGGCGATATCGTTACTATGCATGCTCGACCAAAGCCCGGCAGGGGCCGAGCGGCTGCGAAGGCATGGCGGTGCCGATGGAGAAGCTGGACGAACTTGTCGCCAGCCACCTGGTGGAACGTCTGCTCCAGCCCGCACGACTGGAAACGATCCTCGCCGCGGTCCTCGATCGGAGGCAGGAACGCGGCGAGCGCCAGCGCGAACACATTGCGGAGCTTAACAAGCGAGCCGCTGAGTCCGAGCTGCGCCTAAAGCGCCTCTACGACGCCATCGAAGCGGGCGTCGCCGACCTGAACGACCCGGCGCTCAAGGATCGTATCGAAGGCCTCAAGGCCATTCGCGATCAAGCCAAGGCCGACGCCGAGCGCGCCCAGGCCATGCTCCAGAACTCAGGGAGCCAGGCAGTCACGCCTCAGATGCTCGATCAGTTTGCCCGCGCCGCGCGACAGCGTATCCGGCTCGAAGGCGGCGGCTACCGCCGTGACCATCTTCGCGCGCTCGCTCAGCGGGTCGAAGTCAGTGACGGCCAGGTGCGGATCATGGGATCGAAGTCCCGGTTGCTCCAGACCCTCGTGGCGAACGGTGGCGCAATCGGCGTGCCCACTCAGGGACTGAACTGGCGGAGAGAGCGGGATTCGAACCCGCGTTACGCTTTCACGTAAACACACTTTCCAGGCGTGCGCCTTCAACCACTCGGCCACCTCTCCGTGAGGATTCGATGCCTCTGTGACGGGCGGTTGACCCCGTCGGCAGCGCCGCGGATGCAGCGATGGAAGGGCGCGCGAACCATGCCGCGGGCGCCTCCCTCGAACGGCGCGGACTATAACCAGAACCCTTTGCGGTTCAAGGGCCGATTTGGCCCGTGTGCCGGTAAAGCCGCAGTGGCGAATTAAGTCAGCGCCGCTTCCAACTTCGGAGACCGCTTTCAGCCTGTGGCCCAGGCCTTGCCGGCGCGCGCCCGAGCGTAGCTATATTGAAAGAGCGCGTTCATATAGACCGGCGAGAATCGGTCCGACGGATCGAAGGGTACATCGAAATCCGCATTGTTGGTCGCCAGCGAGAATTTCAGGCCCGCCCGATCTGCATAGAGACGCGAACTTTGGACTTCGACCGCGGCTTCGGATCTGACCATCGTCGTGAACGCCTGCAGCATGATCGCGATCGCGCGCCGACGCACATTGACCGGCCGCGGCTTGAGCGTGTTGTTGACAAGGACGTAAGGGTGTCCCTCGCTCATATTCACCGATGGAATGCTCTCAAACGCGGCCTCCGGTGGTCCCAGAAGTTGCAAATGCACGCCTGCATCCACACGCGTTTCCAGCTTTCCACCGAGATTGAGTGTCACGGGCGGAAAAAGTCCCGGAATGCTGGCCGAGGCAAGCGTAACCGCCCTGGCGACTGCTATGGCGCCTATATCCCAAATGATGGCCTGTCCGGAATCGAGGTTCGAGGTCACGACGAAAAGCCTGCGCCTGTTCCGATGCTCTCGGGCGATCTCCGCGATGAGCCGTGCGGACAGATAGTCATCAATCAGCCCTTTGAGCGGGGCGGAGGACGCGAAAGCGTCCTGCAACAATCCGAACGGTCCACGGCTTTTCAATAGGTCGTTCCGACCATAGGCGGTGTACATCTGCCGAAGACTCGAATCTTGCTGAGGTCCCAGAAATGCAAAGGGTACTATCAGCGCCTCCGTCGAAATACCGGTGACGATGTCAATGTCGGCCGCGTCCAGGTTTCCGTCCATCCCGCAAGGACACCTGCACCGAAGGCGCCATCCTCGCCACCACCAGACAAGTCATGAATCTTGGGGCGGTTCTGCATGGTCGGCATGTCCAGATGTTCTTTCCAGACTGCAATCGGTGCGTCGTCTGCCATCCTCAATGCAGAAAGCTGCGCCGGGCCAGCCATCATCGGGGCCGAAACCCGCGCCTGACAGGCTGTGGGCCATGGCGCCGAACATGAACGCGCGCCGATCGGCTGGCCCATTGGCTGGCCGCGTGGCAGATCGCATTCAGTGAGCTTCTTTGCTTTGGGCTTGTGCTTCTTCTGCGCCATTCTCTCGCCCTTCAATCGCTGAAAATCCAGACTTCAGGGAGGACCGCGTCGGTGATGGCAGACGACGCGTCTCGATAGACGCCGGCGATCGGATTCGCGGTGCTGCAATTCTGGAGTGGTGCGTGTACGAACTCCGGAATCGAGAACGATCGAAACGAGCAGAGTGCGGAGAAATGAGACCATGAAAATCGGACTTGCGATCCTGGCTGCGGTCATGGCGACAGTCTCGAATGCCGGGGCCGCTCTCGCGGCAGGCCAGTTCGATTGCAGCGATCGGGCACTGGAGATGGTCGAACTCGCCTATCCGGACGTGAAGATCGCCGCCGATCGGACCTTCGTCGTCGACGGCGCGGCCGGCAAACTGGCAGCGCTGGGCCATGACGATGGCGATCCACATGACGTCATTTGCCGGATCTGGCCGCAGTTTCCAAGCTACACGCTGGTGGCCGTTCCGCTGATCGGCAAGCAGTCCGCGGACGACAACGAGGGCGCCCTCGATCTCATCGTCGTCGCTGGAGATGCGGAGATCGCCGGCCGCCTTCATCTGTCTGATTACATGAGCGATGATGCGGTCGCGATCACGCGGATCGCGTTCGACACCGCGCGCTACGAAGTCACGCCGTCACTCACTGCTTTCGGCCTGCGCAAATCCGAAACCGGAAGTTCGCGTGTCAATCCGTTTTCGCAAACGTCCCTTTCTCTGTTCGTCGTCGACAAAACCGGCTTGCGTCCGGTCCTTGACAGCCTTGTCGTCGAGAGGGCCGGCGGCGAATGGGATGGAAACTGCGCCGGCCATTTCTACGACGAGTCTCGGACCCTCGGCATGCTGCCCGGCCGTACAAACGGATCGGCGGACATCGCGATCGACGGTGTGTCGTCCTTCGCCCGAAACGTCGACAGGACCGACGGCTGCGACAGCA
>JBBSUS010000383.1:0-3621 GCA_038234195.1 Hyphomicrobiales bacterium
CCCTATTTCTTCGCGATCGCCGACGACAAGGACGTGACTGTCGCCGGCACCTACTACACCAAGCAGGGCTTCCTCGCCGAAGCCGAATACAGGCAAGCCTTTGAGAACGGCTTCTTCACGCTGCAAACGGCCGGAATCATCCAGCAGAACCCGGATGAATTCGCTCACGACAATACGGCGACTTATCTCTCACCCGATTTCGCCAACACCAATCGTGGCATGATCGGCACCACGGCTCGTTTCGCGCTCAACGAGCAGTGGACATTCGGCTGGAGCCTGCTTCTCCAAACCGACGACAATTTCTCGAAGACCTACAAGATCGAGAATTTCGGCAACACGCTGGAAACGTCCGAGGTCTACCTGACGGGTCTTGGCGATCAGAGCTATTTCGACCTGCGCGCGCAAAAATTCGACTATCAGTCGATCTATCCCGTTCTGTCCCAGCAGCAGCCTTTCGTCGCACCGGTCTTCGACTACGAGCGCATCGAGCAGGAGGCGACCTTCGGCGGCGAAGTGAAGCTCGACATGAATGTGACGTCGCTCAGCCGTGACACCGAGCAGTTCTCGCAACTCTGCGCCACCTCGCTTGTCCTCGTGAACAAGATCCAGAGCTGCTCTACTCCGGCAAACGGCTTCAAGTACAACCCGAACCTTACGCGCCACAACGGCCTGGACGGCAATTACACTCGTGGCTCGGCCAACCTTGCATGGTCCGACACCTATACGCTTCCCTCCGGCCTGGTGATCTCGCCCACCGCGGGACTGCGCGGTGATCTCTACACAGCCGACATGCAGTCCAACGGCTTCGCCAATCCGTATTACGTCAACGGTGTCGCCAACAGTTTCGTCACCCAAGGCGCGATCGACGTCAACGGTTCGGGCGCCCGCGGCATGGCCACGGCCGCCGTCGAAGCTCGCTATCCGTACCTGATCGAAACCGCACACACGTCCCAGGTGATCGAGCCGATCGCCCAGCTGATCGCCCGTCCGGACGAGACAAAGATCGGCGTCCTTCCCAATGAAGACGCCCAAACGCTGGTCTTCAACACGACGAACCTTTTCGCATTGGACAAATTCTCGGGGTACGACCGGATCGAAGGTGGCACCCGCGCCAATCTGGGCGTGCGCTACAATGCAACGATCGACAGCGGCTACTCGCTGGACGCCGTCGTGGGCCAATCCTATCGCCTCGCCGGCATCAATTCCTTCGCGCAGACCGGCCTCTCACTCGTCGGCTACGATTCCGGCCTAGAGACGAACCGCTCCGACTATGTCGGGTCCGTCGCGCTCGGCACACCGGTCGGTCTGACGTTCGGCACCCAGGGACGGTTCGATGAAACGAGCCTGGCGCTGCGCCGGAGCGACATCTACACGGCCTATAGTTTTTCCCGCGGTTCGGCGCAGGTCACCTACACCAACATCGCCGCGCAGCCGATCTACGGATCGCTCGATGATCGAAGCCAGGTGACGACGTCCGCCTCATTGAACTTCGCGCCGAACTGGAATGCCTTCGGCGCCGTCGGCTACGACATCAAGAATTCTGTCGTCGTCGACAAATCCTTCGGGGTGAAATACCAGGACGAGTGTTTCAGCCTGCTCGTCTCCTATACCGACACGGTCGATCGCTACAGCCAGGAGGCCAATTCCTCGACCGTGATGTTCCAGGTGGGCCTGCGAACGATTTCGGACTTCAAGCAGTCGATCGACGTCGGCGGATAATCACGGAAAGCCCTTCGCTTCGACCATGGTTTTGCCAAAGCTTTGGTTCAACAGATCGGGTGATCCCGATGATCATTCGGCCGGTGCTCGGCAGGACTTCAGTCAAAACGGTTCGGGTCCACCCGGCTTGGTGACGACAGTACGGGCTTTGCAGCGGCGCGATGCGACTTCGGGTCAGGCATTCGTCGGCAGCAGGCCGGATTGCCGCATCGGCGCAGCGCAGCGTTTCAGGGAGCAATCAAAATCATGGCCATTCGCACATTCACCGCCGGCGCAGTCTTGGCCGCAATCATCTCGACCGGGCTGGCCGGTGTCACAGTGTTCGGGCCGACGGTCGCCGAGGCCGCTTCGGAGATCAGCGTCGTGGTCAACCGCCAGCCGATCACGTCCTACCAAATCCGACAACGCGCCGCTTTCATGAAGCTGCGACGGGAAACCGGCAACCTGACCCAGAAGGCGACCGACGAACTGGTTACCGAGGCGCTGAAAAAGCAGGAGATCGCCCGTCGCGGCATCAACATCCCGGACGAAGCCGTGGAACAGGCGTTCGCGAAATTCGCAACTGACAACAAACTCACCCAGGACCAGCTTGCCACTGTCCTCGGACGTACCGGTTTTTCCGCGCAGGGGTTCAAGGACTATATCCGCGTGCAGATGGGCTGGGGTCAGGCCGTCCAGTCGCGGCTACGCTCGAAGGACAAGCTGAGCGAGCAGGACGTGGTGCAGCGGATGCTGGCGCAGGGCGGGAAGAAGCCGACGACCACCGAGTACACCCTGCAGCAGGTCATTTTCGTCATTCCGGACGGCAAGCAGGCCGCCATGAAAGATCAGCGCATCAAGGAGGCCAACGGGTTTCGCGCGCGGTTCCAATCCTGCGATCGGACCTACGACCAGGCCAAGCAACTGCGCGATGTCACCGTGCGCGATCTGGGACGCGTCGCTCAGCCAGAACTGCCACCGCGCTGGAAGGACGACATCTCCGCGATCAACCGCGGCGGACGCACCACGCCGGTCCAGGCGACGGAGCGCGGCGTCGAGTTCATCGCAGTCTGCAACACCCGCTCGATCTCCGACGACATGGCTGCGGCCATGGTGTTCCAGTCCCGCGACCTGGAAAAGCTCGGCAAGGAAAAGGAACCCGACGCGGCCTATCTGAAGGAGTTGCACGACCGCGCCCAGATCACCAAGCGCTGACGCATGGACTGCAAAGGCGGGCAGCGGTTCAACGTCGATGCTTCTGAGGCAAGGGTCCAGGAGTGTTTGTCGTTCCGCTTGTCGCCTCGCTCCATCGACAGCTTTTGATCGAAAGACGCCATGAGGCCATTCCCAGATCACGGCGTTCGACCGCCCCTCGCCGTGACCATCGGCGAGCCGTCCGGTGTCGGCGCGGACATCGTGCTTGCCATACACCGTGATGCGCGTGATAGCGCGCCGCCGTTTCTCGTCATCGCCGATCCCGATATGCTGGCCTTGCGCGCCCGCCGGTTGGGCCTCGACATCGCCATGCAGGTGATCGCGTCACCGGAGCAGATAGAGGCGGTCGAATCGGATGTCCTCGCCATCCTGCCGCTCGTCAATCGTCATCTTGAAACGCCGGGAACCATTGATCCGGCAAACGCTGCCGGTACCGTCGAAGCGATCGACCGCGCGACGGCGCTGGCACTCAACGGCAAGGTCGCGGGAATCGTGACCGGTCCGATCGACAAGAAGGCCCTCTACGATTTCGGCTTCCACCATCCGGGCCACACAGAATATCTCGCCGATCTCTGCAGCCGCAAACGCGGCACCGACTTCATGCCGGTGATGCTTCTAACGGGTCCGGAACTCTCCTGCGTGCCGGTGACGATCCACATTCCGCTCGCCGAGGTTCCGCGACAGCTGACGTCCGAATTGATCGAGCGA